>JAOZIA010000015.1 GCA_026014585.1 Candidatus Bathyarchaeota archaeon
CTTCTTCGAGGTCTTTGAGGGTGTTAACTCGGATGTATACGGGCGGTGTTTTCATGCTGCCATGTAGGAATGCTTCGGCTTCTTGCCGTCCGAAAAGCCCAATGCAGTACTGGACAAACCAGAGGGGATGGAAGGTTTTGAGGCTTACTGCTCCTCATCCAAAGCCGCCGGCGTCAGCTGCTCTTGTGATACGTTTCAAGGGTTCCAAAATTTCTTCAACTACAGCATTTCTATTTGGTGCCTATGAAATTCATTGCAGAAACGATAGAGGGGAGGTCACTAATGAAGCATTTTCAAGTTATTAGTATGCTGAATTTGGTGGCTGAGTTTTAGCCTAAACCGTTTTCCGCTCAAACAAGAGTTGTGCCTTTTGAGGCTGTGGGCTGGTTTTGTATCATAAAGCAAAAATGTGAGGTTGCTGCTTTCTTAGATTGACTTGAAATTGCAGATGCCCCAACCCCAAAATGATACTAAAACTGACGATTTAGTACTTCTTCGGCTTGACGTGGATTACCCGTACCCTTCACGCAACAAAAGCCTCATTTTAGCCTTCTTGGGCATCACAGTCAAATCAGGCTACGTGAAAAACGCTAAAATCATCGCCAAAATGATTAACGAATCAGACCAAAACATTAAGGCATACTGGTTTTTCACACCCAAAACCATCCCCGACAAGCAACTCCGCGAATTGCTTGACAATTCAAAACATGAAATCGGCTTACACATCGCAAAAAAAGCCCAAAAAGAACTTAAAAAACTCGAGGCAATAACAGGCAAAAAAATCCGCTACTACACCATTCATGGAACCCAACGATTGCTTGGACAAATAATTTGGAAAAGAAAACCTGGACAAACCAGAGCATCTGTGCCTTCTGATTTTCCACTAAAATCCTTCTACGAGTTCCCAAACGATGGGCATCCCGTAAACTCTATCGGCTTAGACTGGTGCTGCAACGTTATGTCTCCCAAGGACGTAGACGAGATTGTTGCCCGCGCCGTAAAAACAGGGGAAATCTTGCATGTTCACCCTGAATGGCTCTTTAATCGTGGAAAACTAAACCACCGTGGACCCTTCTACCCTACGTTGAAGAAGATTTTGCAGGTTGACGGTGACCTTGACAATTTAAGTATCCAAAAGAAAGGTCTTATAAAAATCGCCAGTTTCACAACTGAATACCTGAAAGATTCCGTTTTCAACGAGGCTTTTCTTGGGAAATTAAAAGACCGAAACGTTGACGTTTACAGTTTTCTTGAACGTTCATGGTGCAATCCAATACCAAACCCACCCACGACATGGATAAAAAACTCTGACAATATTGCGTTACTGGAAATTTCCAGTTATGAGCAATGGTGGGCGCAAATAGGCAAGAAAACCCGCAATATGGTGCGTAAGGCTGAGAAAAGCGGGGTTCAAGTCAAAATTGTTGAGCCCAGTAAAGAGTTAGCGTTGGGTATTTGGAAAATTTATAATGAAACCCCAATACGTCAAGGCCGTGCTTTTTCGCATTATGGTGTTTCACTGGAAAATGTTGAGGCTCAGGTTATGTCTGCGCAGGACGGCATCTTTATCGGCGCTTACTTGGATGAGGAACTGTTGGGCTTTATCCAACTGGAGTTCGGTGACAATATCGGTATAGTTGCTCAGATTCTTTCACTCCAAAAACACTGGGACAAAGCCCTAAACAATGCGGTTTTAGCAAAAGCTGTAGAAGTTGCTACGCAGAAGAAGGCGCACTGGTTGATGTATGGCAGAATCGGCAATCACCCTTCCCTTGATATCTTTAAGCAAAACAATGGCTTCGTACAGTACCCCCTAAACAGGTACGTTATACCGCTTTCACGTAAAGGAAAACTTGCGGTCACGCTTGGACTACATAAACCCCTAAAAGATGCCCTGCCATCAGTTATCAAAAAACCCTTGTTTCCCGTATTCAACTGGGTTAGCAGAACAAAAATCAAACTCAAACGTTAAAGCAGTAAATCAGCTAAGAGTTTTTTGAGGATTTGCTTGTTTTTTATGCTGCGAAAAATCGCTTTCCCGCTGGTGTAGAGCCGAAAAGAGTATTCTTTAAAGGTTAACTCATAAATTACGCCCGCAATCGTGTTTTTATGTTGAGTTCTTTGCATTATTTTTTGGATGACTTCATCTTTTTTCTCAAACTTAAAAATAACCACCACATCTCTTTCGGCACCACATACCCCCTCTATTCGTGCAACATAATCATCAACCGACGCCATTACTGCGTCTCAATCTCCTTTAATATATCTATGAAGCGGTCAACTTCCTGTTGTGTATTGTAGAGGTAAAAGCTTGCCCGCGCAGAAGATTGAATCTTAAAGATTTCGTGCAGTGGCTGGGCACAGTGATATCCGCTACGAATCATTATGCCGTAGTTGTCGCAGAGCAGGGCAACATCATGAGATGACAAACCCTTAACACCAAATGGGATAATTCCGCATTTCATAGTGGCATCACTTGGACCATACATTGTGACGTTGCTGCATTCAAGCATCCGTTTCATCGCGTATGCGGTTAAGGCTTTTTCATGCTCAAAAATCTGAGCCATCCCTAAGCCTTGAAGGTAATCAATAGCTGCGTTTAGCCCAATAGCACCGCAAATGTCAGGGGTTCCTGCTTCAAACTTCCACGGCAACTCATTATAAACAATATCACAACGTGCTTTGCCCGTGTTGAACGAAACGTCTCTTATCATTTCACCGCCGCCCTGAAAAGGCGACATAGCCTTAAGCAATTCCTTTTTGCCATACAACACGCCGATGCCTGTTGGACCCAACATTTTATGACCTGAAAACGCCAAAAAATCAACATCCAAATCCGACACGTCCACTGGCATGTGAGGCACCGACTGCGCACCGTCAACCAGCATGAGTGAGCCGTTATCATGCACCATTTTTGTGATGGGTTTTATGTCGTTTATGACTCCGCTGACGTTTGAAACTTGGCTTAGGCAGGCAATTTTGGTTTTTTTAGATAGTTTGCTTTGGAAGTCCTCGATGTCAAGTATGCCTTCTTCGTTTACTTTGGCGTATTTTATTGTGAAGCCTTTGAGTTTTGAGATGATTTCCCATGGTACAATGTTGCTGTGATGCTCCATAAGAGAAACCAAAACCTCATCGCCAACGGATAGGTTGCTGATTCCCCAAGAATACGCCGCCAAGTTAATCGCCTCAGTTGTTCCCCTGACAAAAACAATGTTTGCGGGGTCTTTTGCGCCGATGAACTCTGCGGTTTTGCTTCGTGCTTTTTCGTAGAGGTCTGTTGCTTCGATGGAGAGGGTGTGGACGCCTCGGTGTACGTTTGCGTTGTGGTTAACGTAATAGTCGTTTATGGCGTCGATTACTTTTTGTGGTTTTTGGGTAGTTGCAGCGTTGTCGAAGTAAATCATTGGATTGCCGTTAATTTGCCTTTTCAGAATTGGGAAATCTTGGCGAATCCTGTCGGGGTCAAAACTTATTTTTTTTCTTCCTCCGGCTTAAGCCTCTTTGAAAGAGTCTTAGCAAGTTCCTCTTCCTCTAAGGCTTGTTTCTCCTCAAACGTTAAATCTTTAGGAAGCCAAACTGGTGCTTCGCCGCCTTTTTCCGTAAAATACTGGCGGATGGCACGTTTAAGTGCACCCACAGCAAGAACACCACAGTGGAACTTGACGCTGGGCAAACCCCCAATTTCTTCGGTGACACGTTTCCAAGTGATGTCAGTCCATGCAGTTTCTAAGCTTAAGCCTTTAATCATTTCAGTAACTATGTTGGATGTGGCGATGTTGGCTGCGCAGCCGTAACTTTCGAAGCTGGCTTTGGTTATTGTGTTGTTTTCGATTTTGAGGTAAAAGGTTATCATGTCTCCACAGGCGGGATTGCCTGCGATGGCGACTACTGTTGCGTCTTCCATTTTTCCAAGGTTTTTGGGGTTACGGAATAAATCCATAACTTTGGGGTTGTACGGTAGGGGTATTCGTGACATTTTATTCTACTCCTGTTGAACCAACGATGCCTCTTATCCTATTCACAGCTGAAGGTAACACTTCCAAAACGTAAGCTATATCCTCTTCTGTAAAGCTACGCGTAACCTTCATCAAAATGCTGCCATGAGCTTCACTGTATCTGCGCCCAATCGCAACCAACACGTGGCTTGGCTGCAAAAGCCTTCGACTACAGGCGCTTCCACTGGACACATAAACGCCCTTAAGACTCAATTCAATGGTTAACGCTTCGCCCTCACAGCGCAAAATGCTGACGTTGGCGTTGTCGGGGCTGCGTTTGTCTCCTTTTGGACCGTTAAACCGTAAATCCGAAAGCTCACCAAATATGCCATCAACCAGCATATCGCGTAATCTCCGCATTTTAGCAACATTGGCATCGAAATCTTGGAAAGCCAACTCAGATGCCTTGGTGAAGCCAACAATTAAGGGCGTGTTTTCAATGCCTGGCCAAAGCCGCTGAGTCCCAATTTGTCCTTCAATGATGCGTTCCATGCTTATGCCGTCTCGAAGCCACAGTGCGCCCATACCGCGTGGACCCTGAATCTTGTAACTACTCAGTGTTGCCATGTCAACGTTTAGGTCTTGTACGTTGAAGGGGATTCTGCAGTATGCGTCGCTGGCGCCCGTGTGAAAGAGCGTTTTGGGGTTTTTGTCTTTAACGATTTGCACGGCTTCCTTGAGGGGTTGGATTGTGCCGATTTCATTGTTCACGGCGGAGATACTGACGAGGATTGTTTCTTTGTCTACTGCTTCTCTGAGTTTTTCCAAATCCACAAAGCCCTCATAGTCAACAGGCACTTTAACAGTTGAAAACCCAAATTTACTCATCATCTCTGCAGTTTGCATCACGTTGACGGGTTCGATTTCGCTGATTACGATTTTTTTACCATGCTCTTTCTGCGCAAAACAGGCGCCCATGATGGCTTGATTGTTTGCTTCGGTTTCGCTGGGTGTAAAAGTGAGTTCTTCTTGGTTTTTTGCGCCGATGAATTTGCTGATTTTTTGGAAGCACCCCATTACGGCTTCGAATGCTTCCCAGCCGGGTTTGTGGGTGAGTGAGGGGTTGCCATAGGCAGTTTTGTTAAAGTAGGGCAGCATTGCGTCTACGACTTCTTGGGGGACAATGCAGCTGTTTTCGTTGTCTAGGTAGACTTGGCGGGTTATGCCTTCGTGGAGTTTTAGGAGTTCTTTTACGTTTTCAACCATACAGTATCCTGACCGTTTTTAGGGATAAGATAACTCGCTACTGTTCAAAATAATAATTAATCAAGTAAAAAAACTTTGGCTGATTTGGGTTGTTAAAAAATAAGAAGGTTAGACGAAGCTTTGGATTGGCGAATCGTCAGCTTCTTGGGTTGCAGTTTTTATTTCTTGAATTTTTGTTTTTGTCAGTGACCGAATGTCGTTAAAGTATGTCATTTCACTAAAGCTGACAAGCGTGATTGCGGTGCCTTCCGTTCCTTTGCGTGCGGTTCTGCCGATGCGGTGGAAATAGTTCGGTGGATCCATTGGAACATCATAGTTGATTATGTGGGTTATGCCTTCAATGTCTAAGCCACGAGCTGCAACATCAGTGGCGATAAGCAGGTTTGTTCTGCCTGAACGGAAATCTCCAATTGCACGTTCTCTTTGTGCTTGTGTAAAACCAGCGTGCAGTGCTTGTGAGCGGATGCGTCTGCGGTAGAGTTGGTCGGAAAGTTTGCTTGCTTCATGGCGGGTTCGGCAGAAAACAATGGCTTTATCCACGCTTTGGTCTTGTAGGATGTTAATGAGTGCGTTGAATTTGCCGCTTTGGTTAACGGCTATGTAGTACTGTTTCATCTGGGTTACTGCTATCTCGTCTTTGCTAACCATGATTTTTTCTGGGTTTTTCATGTACTGATTGCAGATGCTCATGACATTTTGGTCAATGGTTGCGCTAAAAAGGCTGGTTTGTCTGTCTTTGGGCACCTTAGATAGGATATACTTGATATCATCAATAAAGCCCATGTCCAGCATGCGATCTGCCTCATCCAAAACAACAATCTTCGCCGCTGATAAATTCAACACACGCCGCTTCATTAGGTCAATTAAGCGACCTGGCGTGCCTACTACAATGTGAACTCCACTTGATAGCGCGTGGATTTGTTTGTTGATGGATTCCCCGCCATAAACTGCTAAGACTTTGATTTTGCGGTGTTTGGCGAATTTTGCCATGTTATCTGCTACTTGCAAGGCAAGCTCACGGGTTGGTGTCAAAATCAGGCCTTGAACACCACGGATTTCGCGGTTTATCCGTTCAACCATGGGCAGCCCGAAAGCTGCGGTTTTTCCTGTTCCTGTTTGCGCTTGACCGATAACGTCTCTGCCTTCAAGCAGTGGTATTATCGCTTGGGCTTGTATTGGAAAAAGTTCCTTAAACCCAAGTTCCTCTATACTTCTTAAGACTTCCCCACTTAGAGGTAAGTCTTGAAATTTTTGAATTTGCATATTGATTATTTTTTCTCCTGCCACAGAAATAATTCATGCCTATTTTCGAAAGCTCAGGAGCTTTAGTGATACATGAGTTAATGTGACGAACTAACAACATTTTGAAGGGCGTATAAAAGGCTTTAGCAGGATTTGAGGGTATTCAATACTTAATTTTTGAGAAATTAGTGTAGTTTTCTATATAATTTGTTTTTGATGTTGTTGTATTATTTCAATCACAAACGTAAATGTATTATCATTTGGTTCTTTTCGATTTGGTTCCAACTGAAAGCTTACTTTTAAGCAGGCTAAGTTTTATGAAGAAATGGATCATTGGGCTATTCGTATTTTTTTGTCTTATGCTTCTATACACTAGACTTGACTATTTAATCAATAAAGAGTTATATTCTTACGGTTTAGTATTTAGCATCAACTGGTACTTTACCAATCAAATAGTCTACATTTTGCTCTACCAAACAGCAATACTCACGCTTCACCTCTACCACAAAAACACAAAATTAACTATTTTTTTAGAAGCCTTTGTAGTAACATCTACACAAGACTTGGTTTATTTTGGCTTATGGACTCAGGGTGTTTTTCCAGCATATGAGTGGACTTGGACCTCTTACTATTTCCTGTTTGGCGTGTGGAACACTTCAACTCAATTTTTTGCTTCAGGCATAATGTTTATTGGAGCACTTCTGCTTCTATTTGAAGAGAAATTACGGAGACGTTTTGTGAAATGAGTAAAAAAACCAAAAAACCTCCACCACATTTTTCCACTCGGTCAATCGAAAAAGAAACAGATGATACTTATGATATTTACAATTCAAAACAACGTGAACAAATGCTTGACGATGATGAAATAACTGTTGAAGAAGAGGCTTTTATGCGCGGGCGTGACGAAGCATATAGAAAGAAAAAGCTACGTCAGAGGGCTAGTCATGTTGATTCTGTTTCTGTTGAGCTAGCAAAAGAAGACGCTGAAGACAGTTAGCTGTTTTGGAAATATTGTGGATGCTATTTTGAAGAAAAATCAGGAAAGACTAAGGTTGCTATTAATTAATGTGGGAGTAAATAAACGAGAAAAACTTCCCCACTGTTTTTCCCAGACAGTAGCTCCATATTTTTAAAAAATATCTTGTTTTTTCAGCCATTTGGCTAAATATGTCTTAATTCAAAGCTGTTTTTGTGTCCATCAGATTATCTTATTTGACTTATATGAATAAAGCTTAATAGACTACAGAAGCAAATAACTTGTTGCTCAACTAAGCTATAGTTTGGTTAAGTAGATGAAAAGGAAGTTCCGAAAAATATTTAGCTTCATAGAAAAAATAAGTCTAATTAAGTTGAGATTGAAGGCAATGCGTTCGGGTTTATGGTTTAAAGTATTAAGTAGAATAGATCGTGTACTAGTAAACTTGACAATACAAGTTGCTAACGACAATGTTTGCAGTACGACGCTGGTAACTCAACTTCTTTCCATCACAAGCAAGTTGGGCAATCTTATCGAAAGTGGTCTCTCGCGAGCAACAAAAGAAATTGGTTTTCAGGCAGCCAATAAATTTAGTGTGTTTGCTCAAAGCTGGGGTAACAAAATTGCCCGCGAATGGGCTAGTGAGTTTGGGTTTGCCAGATATCTTGCGGTAATGAAAATCAATTCAGGATATAATATTGGTTCAATTTAATGTTAAATCAAATTAAGGAACAACCATGCTGGAAATAATAAATATAATCTTAATCGGGCTATTCGTAGTTGTATACGCTTGGGTGTTGTATAATTTACCTATCTTGGCAATTGGCGTAAGAAACCTTCGGTTGTCCAAGCGAAAACAAAGTGGTAACTCTGCTGATGTAGCTGTTTTACCTACATTTTCAGTTATTGTTCCAGCAAAAAACGAGGGCAAAGTTATCGGAAGACTATTATCCTCTTTATCAAAAATAAACTATCCAACAGACAAATACGAAGTAATTATTGTTGAGGACGGTTCAAGAGATAATACGCTTGATATATGCAAACAATTTGTCCTCAGTAATAAAAATTTTCAACTTTATCAAAGAAGCTCTTCAACTGGTAAACCTTCTGCACTAAATTATGGTATGCGCCATGCTAGCGGTGAACTTATTGCGGTTTTTGATGCAGACAACGTTCCAGCGTGTGACGTCTTAATTAAAGCTGCTAAATATTTTGATGTTTCCAATGTTGCAGCGGTTCAAGGTCGAACAATGTCAATTAACTCAAAAGAAAACATGCTTACACAGTTTATTTCCTATGAAGAAGCCGTTTGGTGTGAAGCATACCTGCGTGGCAAAGACACTTTAGGATTATTTGTCCACCTTAAAGGCAGTTGTCAATTCATCAGACGAGATGTACTTGAAAAACTTTCAGGATTCGATGAAAATATCCTATCTGAAGACATGGAGTTTTCAGCTAAACTTGCAGAAAACAAGTATGCTATACGATATGCTGGTGATGTTCTTTCTTGGCAAGAAAGCCCCTCTAAACTAAAAACACTCTTTAGCCAACGTACCCGCTGGTTTAGAGGAACAATGGATGTTGCAGTCAAATACGGTAAATTAATGACTAAACCTAGTTGGAGAAACTTTGATGCTGAAGTAACTCTTGTTGGCCCATTCATTCTGATGGTTTCTTTACTTTCTTATTTGATGACATGTGGTTTATTCTTCAACGAGGCACCTTACAATATCCTGTGGAGCGGACTATCTGCATTTTCAATGATCGCTACCTCCATCCTTATCCTACTCTGCGGTACTGCTTTGATTTATGTTACAAAGCCTATGCGTTTAAAAAATCTACTGTGGCTACCATTTGTTTTTGGCTACTGGATGATACAATCATTCATAGCCTTCTATGCTGGCATGCAAAGCTTGCTTCGGAGACCTGCAAATTGGCTTAAAACTGAAAAAAGTGGTACAGTAAATGATCCTGCATTCCCCAAAAAAGTAGAAGTTGAACTAAAATGAAGATACTAGTAACTGGTGGTGCAGGCTTTATTGGCAGTCATCTTATTGACCGATTAGTAAACTGTGGTCATGATGTTCGGGTACTTGATAATCTTTCAACAGGTAATCTTTCCAATATTGAGAGCCACATAAAAACTGGCAAAGTTGATTTCATCAAAGGAGACATTAATGATTTTGAAACCGTTACAGAATCAGTCAAAGACTGTAATTCCATCGCTCACTTAGCCGCTATCGTTAGTGTGCCTTTTTCTGTGAAAAATCCACAACTTACTTATGAAACAAATATTGGTGGAACATTAAACTTGCTTGCTGCTGGCGCACAAAAAGGCGTTAGCAAATTTGTATTCATATCTTCATGTGCAGTATACGGCGACCCAACTTATTTACCAATAGATGAAGTCCACCCAACCAATCCCCTTTCACCGTATGCTGAATCTAAATTGCTTGCCGAACGATATTGTATCGGATTTCATGAACGTGCGAATTTAAAATCGGTTATATTTCGATTATTCAATGTTTATGGTCCGCGACAAGGCTCAAACGAGTACAGCGGAGTAATAACAAAGTTCATTGACCGCCTAAGACTTGATCAACCCTTAGTAATTTATGGTGATGGGACACAAACAAGAGATTTTGTTCATGTTTCTACAGTAGTTGAAGCCATATTTCGAGCGTTGAATTGCAATAAAGCTGATGGAGAAATACTGAACATAGGAACAGGCAAATCAGTTACCATTAAAGAATTGGCTCAAACTATCTTGGACAATGCTCATTCTAAACTAAAAATTTCCTATGAAGACACCCGAGAAGGTGATATTAAATTTAGTTATGGTAACTTTTCAAAATTAAAACAATTGTTAGATTTAAACGCAGGAATTTCATTATCTGCTGGCTTACAGGAATTGCAAAAAAGATAGTATGGCAAAACTTGTGAAACCTATATTTAATAATACCTTAAACAAAATATCGCAATCAGAATACAAAGCCTTAGCTTTCTGTATGCTTATAGGTTTTGCAGTAAGATTGATACCTGAACTTCTGGCTTACCCAAACCCAATAGGCTACGACACTACACACTATGCATTAAAAATGCAACAAGAACTGATAATATCAAACTGGACACAAATTTTTACTACCACTTGGCTACTGTATGCAATTATAGTTCCGCTTCAAAAAATCATTCAAGGTGATCCCTTTATGATATTGAAGTTTTTTGCACCTTTGCTTTTTGGCTTGAACGTGGCTGGAGTATATTGGTTCGCACGAAAAACGCTCAACTGGAGCTTCAAGATGAGCTTAGTTGCAGCAATATTTTTTGCTTTGCAGTTAGCTTCACTTCGGATAAGTTGGGACTTGCTTAGAAACACTCTGGGCTTGGGCCTTTTACTATTTGCTTTTTCTTATGTTAAAACTGTTAATTCTAAACGGGGTTTTGCACTTTTTACGGGTTTGTCTTTGCTGACGGTTTTTGCTCATGAATATGCCGCAGTAATTCTACTGGTCACTATCATTGGCCTTTTGGGTTGGAAACTGATTGAACATAAAAGTACCTGCAGTTTTAAACCGTTGTTAATTGGTATTATTCCCGCGTTATCAGTTTTTATGGTTGGTTTATATTTTAAACTTTATCCAGTTAATTTTGATACCATGCCTTCAAACGTTATGAACGCTGGCGATGTGGTAAGTGCTCGACAATCTATTTTTTTTGTTAATTATCTGCAGGTTCAGACTTCTCTCGATTCATACTCAAACTATTGGATGTTGCTACTACAGGTTGTTTTACTATTTACTGTTTTGTTTTTACCATATATCCTACTTGTCAAAAAAGGCTATTTCAGAAATGGCATCTTGACGATTTGGGTGTTACTGGCTCTATTCGGCTCCTTTGGTTGCTTGATTGTGCCGTTCTTTGCTCTGCAATACTGGCACCGCTGGATGTTCATGCTTGTATATCCTTTCACATTTTACGCTATTTATGGTGCAACTAAAATATTGAAAAATTCGTCTCTTAAGTTAAACACTTTTTTTTCTTTACCTATTTCTCATAAGAAAGTCAAAGCTATGATTCTAATTACGATGACTTTAGGTGCTGCTTACCTTATGACACCTATAACAATGACTTATGCAAACAAAAGCGTGCCAAACATCACCGGAACACAGCTTTATTTCTCAACTGACCCGTCAGTTCCCTATCAAGACGTAGATGATGTAGTTAAAGCAATGAGTTGGTTAAATTCTAATATCAACTCTTCTTCTTATGTAATTTTACAATTTCACCTTTTAAATTGGGGTAAAATGTATCTAAATGATTCAATTACTATAGTTTATTATGTAAATAGCCTTGATTTGGCACTAAATAAGGTCTGTGCATTAGGGTATGGTGATGTGTATTTTGTTGGGTGGAATCAACCTATTGGTTGGGATATTGCTTATGTATCCCCTGATTTTTTTGAACTTCAGACTTTTGACCGAATATCTATTTGGGAAGTTTACTAGCTTGACCAGAAAGCTTTTAAGGGATATGTTAAATGTTTCATCCAAATTGAGAAGTCAAAATAGAGGGTAGTTAGTATTTTAAACTTGCTCAGTAACATTCAACTACTTAAATTGCGATTAAAAGCTATACGTTCAGGAATATGGTTCAAAGCTTTGTCTCGAATTGATCGAGTGCTTTTTGATTTAACAATACAAGTCACAGCGGACATACGCAGTTCACAGCTTGCCAGAAGTATCTCTATCGTTGTGAGTAAGTTGGAAGAGCTATTAACAGGTAAATTCTTCAAACTGACAAGAACTATTGGCTGTTCTCTTGCAGGAAAAATCAGTATAATTGCTCAGGGTTTGGGCAATATTTCAGCTAAAGACTGGGCACCAGATCTGTCTTTCGCTAAATACTTGGCTGTAATGCATGCGAATAAGTAACTCTGCTTAACTAACTCAGTGTGTGCTCTATAATGCTCTACTATTGAATCTAGGGTAACTATTATGATTGAACTTGAAGAAACATCAAATAGCTTTAAAAAAATAGGTGTTGAAAAGGCAAGTCCCCTCATTGTTGCAGGTATACCTGCATATAATGAAGAGAAAACAATTGCAAAAGTAGTTTTGGGCGCACAAAAACATGTGCATACAGTAATCGTATGTGATGATGGTTCTTCAGATCTAACTGGTGAAATTGCTGAACGTTTAGGTGCTGTAGTTATTCGTCACAGAAGAAATTTAGGATATGGTGCTGCACTGCAAAGTGTATTTAAACGGGCACGGGAATTGAATGCCGATGTTTTGGTCACTATTGACTCAGATGGACAACACGACCCTTCCGAGATTCCACGTGTAATTAACCCTATCAAAGAGGGCATTGCAGATGTCGTTTTAGGTAGCAGATTCATAGATGAACAAGGTACAGCCGACATGCCCGCCTATCGGCAAATGGGTGTAAAAGTTATCACAAAATTAAGCAATGGCGCCAGCAAAAATACCATAAGTGATTCTCAAAGTGGTTTTAGAGCTTATAGTAAATTTGCTATTGAAACTCTGGGTGATATATCTGAGGATGGTATGAGTGCCAGCTTAGAACTAATTCGAGCTGTAAACAAGACTGGTTTAAGGTTACATGAGGTTCCTGTGTCCTGCAAATACGGTGATAGCGTGGGTGTAAAAACTTCTACAAGTCATCCGTTTTCTCACGGTGTTGGTCTTATAATGTCTATTGTCCGTTTAGTTGTCGAAGACAGGCCTATAATGTATTTGGGGGCACCTGGTGCACTATCACTCACTGTAGGTACCTTATTCGGGTTTTGGTTGCTGAATATTTATGCGATTGAACATCGTATAGTAACAAATCTTGCATTAGCATCGGTCACTTTTGTTTTTATGGGCTTCTTTATGATTTCAACAGCTATAACACTATATGCAATTCTGCGTCTTTTCAAAAAAACCAGTAAAGCTCATTGAGTGCCGCGTATCTTGGAAAAACCTGATTGTTATAGTAGGGAAAACTATTTGGGTAAAAAAACTATCCGATTGGCGTGTGTTGATTACCGCCAATGGTACAGTCCTTTTCTTCTAAAATCATTAAGTCGCCTGTACCCAAACTTTACCTCTTTCATATATAGGCCAAAATATTACAAAAAAATACCCTTTTCCTCGGAGAAGCGTTTGCCAAAAGACCCCTCTGCTCACCCAAAAATTTGGTCAACTTACTCTTTCCCTTTTGATATTCTTAAAAGAGCATTACATGATAGAGTCAATATAGTACATATCCAATGGGAGTTCAATGAATTCGGAGTCTTTTACGCGAGCATCCTTCTACCTTTGTTATTGCTTTTTCTTCGAATAGCAAAAATAAAAAGTGTAACCACCATTCATTCTGTTCTCCCTCGCTATGACTTCAAGTTAAATTTACCCGGTTTTACATTGCCGAAATTTTCCAAAAAAATTGTTGAATCAGCATTTATCTTACTTTATAGACTGATTGCATCCTTATCTAATGAAGTAATTGTCCATGGAGATTCTTTAAAACTCTTATTATGTCACGATTATAAATCGGACCCTAGAAAAGTTTCCGTGATACCTTACGGTGTTGCTCCTGTGGCTTATTCTTCCGCTCCTTCTCGTAGGTTTGACGACTATATACCTGTCGGATCAGAGGTAATACTTGCCTTAGGTGCAGTTAGCCCGCGAAAAGGATTGGACACCTTAATTAAGGCATTTGAAAAACTTTCCTTTTCTCATCCTTCTTGGGTCCTAGTAATTGCGGGTCATGTTCCTTCATATTATCAATACTATCAAAACTATCTTACCGAGCTTGCATCAAATTTGATTAAACAAAAACGTGTTATCTTTTTAGGTGCCTTCAATCTACAAGATACTGACAGGTTGATGGATATATCAAAAATTATTGTGTTCCCTTACATTTACAATTTCGGTGCAAGCAGCACATTAACTTTTGCTTTGCAGCACAGGAAGTTAGTGGTTATCTCTGAACTGAATTTTGCTAGAGACCTTCTTACTGATGGTGAAAATGCAATCCTAGTTCCGCCTCAAGACCCTGTGGCATTAGCTAGTTCAATTGATCGTGCAATGAGTGATTCCACTTTAAGACTTCAAATACAAAAAGGCGTCGACGATTTACTTAGAAAAAGCTCTTGGGATTATGTCTCTGAAAAAACACTTTATGTGTATAATAAAGTATTGTCAGAAAACTGAAATATTGATAACTAAAATAACTTAAAAGTGCATAAAATTATGAGCGTTAAACTTGATAACCCCCTTTGTCGTTCGATTTATTTAGAAGGTCGGCTGTCTGGGTGGGATTTCCACTCGCTCTATAACGAGATAGTAAGTTATCCTCCTGAGGGCTATACTTTTCTGGTGCCAAAAGGCTCATCAATTAATCAATCTCGTTTCTATCCAATAGACCGGAAAATAATTAGTTATTCAGCAACAAAATACCTCTATGATTGTATTAGACCTCTAATATATTACTCTGCGCTCTCTAAATTTTCCCCCACGAAGATTAATGCTGACTTAATTTATGTATCTCAACATGTTGTAAACTATAATCAACCATGGGTTGTTGATTTAGAACATGCAGGCGCTCTAGCTGCATATGGTCGAACTGATTTAGTTAGAAAGACTGTAGAGAAAGCCTTTCGTTCACCATACTGTAAGAAAATATTGCCTTGGACAAATATGGCTAAAAAAAGCTTGGAAGCATGTTTTGATTGCGGGGAATTAGACAATAAAATCGAGGTTGTGAGTCTTGCAGTTCATCCCAAGAATTTTAAGAAGGAACCTTCTGGGGGACCTGCCAAAATTCTTTTTGTAGGTACCGCAAATCCATCCAACATTATTGATTTTTACATCAAAGGTGGACGAGAGATGATAGAGGCCTTTAGTAAATTAAAGAAGATCTATCCCAACCTTGAGCTAGTAATGAGATGTTATGTTCCTCCCTTTGAAAAAACTCTTTGTTCTAACTTGAAAGGTTTAAGAATAATAGACAATTTGATCACGTATGAAGAATTATCTAATGAATTTAAAACAGCTGATATCTTTGTTTTCCCTGGACATTCTACTCCCGGAATGGTTATTCTGGATGCAATGAGCTATGAACTGCCTGTTGTGACAACTGATGTGTGGGCAAATAATGAGTTAGTGGATAATGGCAGAACCGGATTTTTAGTAAACTGCTCTAAAAATGTTAAATATTCTGACAAAAACTTCCTTCCTCTGTGGCGTTCTCCCTCTTTTATTCGGAAGATACGAGAGCCTCATGACGTGGTAGTGCAAGGCATAGTTGAAAGAATTAGTATACTAATTGAAGATGAAGCCATCAGACGTAAGATGGGTTTAGCGGGACGTTATGAAATAGAAAATGGAAAGTTTTCAATAACTCTCCGAAATAAGAAATTAGCTAGAATTTTTGATGATGCAGTTGCTTAAGGGTGTTGATATTTGAAATTTTTGTTTGTGTTTTCTAAATATTATCCTAAACTAGATATTGCATGTGTTAGCGATTTAATTAATTCTGCCTCTATTGGTTTAATTAAAAAAGGGCATGAGGTGCACATAATGAACAGTCTCGACGGGTCCTCAAAATCGTTGAAAAACTGTTCTTCTGAGTTTAATGCCGTTGCCCGCAGCTTTGAAAAAGCTAATCCTGGTATGTTTATTCATACTGTGACTTCGCCGTTCAAAGTTGCTGATTCTTACTTTGCCTACTTTTTCGGCACTTCAGCGTATATGAATAACCAGTTCAGTAAGTTAGTGAAAGAAATACAACCCGATGTGGTTCACTTTCATGCTCCTATGCTTTTTGGGCATCAAATCTTACGCAAAAAAGGCGATTATCTATCTGTTTACACAGCTCATGATTACTGGTTCCTTTGTCAAAGAGCATATCTGCTAAAAAATGCTAAACAACCCTGTACTGAGCGGAAAAATTGTTTTTATTGCGCACTTAAGTCTCATAAGCCTCCACAATTTGGTCATTTTTTTAACAGTTTTAAAAAGGCAATTGATGATGTCGATTTAATCTTGACGCCCAGCTTGAAGGTTCACGAAATCCTTTCTTCCCAACTAAAAAATCGCATTGAGTGTGTTCCTCATTTTGTTCCTGTTCAAAAACAAGTGATTGCACCCTCTGGGTATTCTGATTTCTTTTTATTTGCAGGTGCCTTAGAGCCTCATAAAGGAATCCTTGATTTAATTGAGGTTTTCCGAAAATACTCTGATCAAATTGATAAAAAACTGGTTATAGTTGGTAATGGTTCTTTGAAAGCGACTATTGTTAATCTTATACAAAAATATTCTTTACAGACTAAAATAATTCTTTTGGGATATGTTGATAAGGAGTTGTTATGGTCGCTTTACAAAGATGCATCCGCTTTAATTGTTCCTTCCCTCAACCATGACCCCTGTCCAACAGTTGTAATGGAAGCATTTTCGGTGGGTACCCCTGTTATTGGTTCTGATACAGGTGGCATTCCAGAAATGGTTCGCAAAATAGATGGGAACCTTGTTTTCCACACGGGCAACAATGAGGCGTTAATGAAAATTCTTTCAGATTACAAAAAAAGTAGATATCCTTCTGAAAGAGTCAAAGATGTCTGCCAACAGTATTTCTCAGTGGATTCTTACGTTTCACTATACCTTAAAATCGTCGAAAACAGTTTATCTAATAGGAAAAACCAACCTTGAGAGTTCTATCTTTCTTGCCTACCTACCTTTCAGTGCTAGGCTGTGGTGTAAACGAACGTAAGTTGATGCGAGACTTAGCAAACAAAGAATCTGTGCGTGTAATAACTCTAACTAGAGAAGTTCCGTCTGAAAGGCTAGCTGATCTGTTAGATTCACAAAGCGTTAATACGATAGAATTGCCTTTCGGGCGTTTTAGTAAACCTGCCTTTGTATTTGACTTTGTCTGGAGTTTACTCTTGTCAGCAACTTTTATTCCTTATCGTCTCATAGGCAACCGTGCTTTCGATGTAATCTATGTGCGTGGTGCCTCCGAAGCTGTTGGTTTTATTTCAATGCAGTGGCTACACGGAATTCCTGTAGTATTTAAATTAATGAGTTACCGGTCAGATGAATACAAGACTGAAAACCCACGCTTAACCCGGAGAATAATCTGTAAAATTCTTTTAATTTTAGACCAAATAGCTATCCATACATCAGAAAAAGTAATTGTTCCCAGCGTTTCATTCAAAAAAGACCTGATGGCACAACACAGGATTTCAACAGACAAAATATCTGTTCTCAGAGTCGGTGCCTCCATAAGTCACTTTTTATCGGCTAAACCCTCTGTCATTAAGGATAATTCCACATTTACACTAGGTTATTTCGGCTCTTTACTCGAATTCAACGATGTAGCTTGCTTGCTTAAAGCGCTTAAATTGCTCAAAAACAAAATTCCATTTAAATTAATATTATCCACCAAGGCAAACTTGCAACAGGCTCACAGAATGGTCAATGAGTACGGATTGAAAGATAACGTTACTGTAACGTCAACTCCTTTCGAATTAGTTCCGCAGCTTATGGCAAATATTGACGTGATTATGATACCTAGACGGAAACTTAGTAGCACTGACCTTGTTATTCCACTTAAACTCATTGAAGCTGGTGCTGCCAGCAAACCCGTGATTATTGCAAAAACGGAAATAATTGGCGTTGAGTTAACCGACAAAAAGCAAGTCTTAATGTACGAGCCGAGCAATGTCGAAGACCTTACTGATAAAATTTTTCAGTTATACAATGATAAAGCACTTAGGTCGAGTTTGGGGAACCACTTATTTGATTATGCTAAAGAGTTTGATTGGTCAAATATCAGTGTTGCATTAAGAAATATATTATGTGCTTGAATTACACAAAACTTTGCCTTTACCCTATTGAGTGGTTGTGCTCTTTAACTTGGTTGATATTCTAATGAGAAAATCGTTTGAAAAACGCTGTATATTTAGCTTCTTATTGTTTGTTCTATTATCTGCCTTTGTGGGCAGCGTTGTTTTTTTTGTGCTTTCAAATGAATTTAAATTTTTTATCTCAGTCGCAGCAAGTATCTTAACTTTTCTAATGCTGCTAAAAATAGCTAATGTAGATCTCAAATTAAACATAAACACAAACGTTCTTTTATCCCAAAAAATATTGTTTCTACTTGTTTATTTTATCTGTTTAATCGTTATTCTCATTGTTCCCTCAGCAGGTATCCAGTTGACTGATTGGGGGAATATACCGCTCATCAACTATGTGAGGCTTATTTCCTCGCTGTTTGTGGCTTTTTTGTTTCCCGGTTTAGTCCTGATAGACATTTTCTGTAAAAATGAGTTGAAGATTCTCCCACGCATCTGTTTTGCCTTCATCATTAGCCTCTTTTTGTTAGCCATTATTGGGCAAAGTTTAGGGGGAATAATAATTATAAATTTTATACTCCTTGGTTGCTCAGCAATTAAAACGTTTATACGTAGGCACTCTTCGCCAAATGGCGAAAAGCCCCAGACAAAAAGTTTTGGTATCCTCAATTTACTTATATTATCATCAGCATTTATGCTATTTATTTCGTGTTTAAGCTCTATCTATTCCAGATATTGGCTGTTTATTGGGCCCGATTTCTGGCGTCATTATAGTTGGGCGCTAAACATAATCAAAGGTGTACCCGAGATTCCATTAGTGACGCGTGCATTTCATGATGTGCTCGCAGGATATTTCCAGTTATCTGGATGCCCAGCAATTAATGCATGGATAGTTTCGAACGCGTTTTTTTTCATATCTGTTATTTGCTTCTATGTTATGGCTGAAGTTTACCTCGGTTCCATTGACAAACGAGCGCCTATCTTTGCAACGATTATTTGGGTGTTCTTTTCAGGATTTGGTTGGATTTACGCTTTGTTCCTTAGAGTGATTACCCCAAATGTGACTTGGATAAACATACTTAATGATGCTCTTGGAAAAACAAATTTGGACATAGGTTATCCTCCAGGATTTTGGGCAATAATGGGTGATAATGGCGCCGCAACAATTGGTTTTGCAGCGTTTTTCTTATTACTATACCTATTAAGGCAAAAAACCCTGTCTCGCCGTACCTATATATTCTTGTGCGCTTTAACATTTGGAGCAGGATATATTCTTCACACTACTGAAGTTTTACTTATATTTATAGCAATATTTTCACTTTCGTTGTTCAAATTAAAACCTAATTTGAAAGAATTTTTAGCCGCTGTTCTACTTTCGATGTGTGGTATTCTCATATACGATTTTGTATATCAACTTGGGAATTTTTCCTCCTTTACTCGAACACTATATTTCACTGTGGGCTTGTTTGTCCTTGCTTTTTCTGCAGTTACTCTATTATTTTTACATAAATTCAAGTCAAAGGCCGTCCGTGTATCTGTACTTTTCAAAACCCAAGGCATATACAATAAAGTATTACCAATCTTCGTTTCCGCCGTAGTGTTTGTCTATGGTCTTTCAATTCTAATTTGGTTAAATATCAAAGACGGTTATTGGTGGTCATCTACCTTGCCGTCCCGTTTTGTGCCTTGGTATTTCTACCCAATTCTTTTCGGAGTAACTGGTGTTTTTCTTGTTGTTTCTTTGATTTATTTACGGGGCATTTATTTGCGTTACAAGAAAACTTTTGCTTTCTTGTTGGTTTTTACTTTTTTGCTCTTTCTTATGGGTAGATTAATTTCATATCTAAACATGAGCTATGGCAATATAGGCTTTAACGAGTTCAGGATGATTGGTCTTATTTTTATACCTGCTTCTTTGATTGCTAGTATAGGCTTAGTTTTTCTTTTCGATAAAATCCTTCAAACTAGCCGTACTGGTTCGACTAAAAGGTGGTTTAGCAAAAAGTTATCTGCGGTTTTACTTGTAACCCTTGTTATTTTAGCTGGGACAATGTCTACCTTTATGACTGTGGATTATTGGACATTGCACAGTGAAGACAGTTCTAATGTGGTATCAACTGCTGAGTTGGATGCCATGGATTTTCTCAACCAAAACACTAATCCTGTCGCGTTAGGTCGAGACGTTGCAGATTATAACTTGGCTTTTACTTATTCTAGTAAATCTTCTGATCTGTTACATATCTTCTCGGGAACAGGTTTTTATGCTCCATACGCTTACAAAGGACAAGTGTTATTTGATGCCCAAAGACTTGAGGAGCCCCTCTATTATTTCAACAATTACAAATCAAAGTATCTTTATCTCAGTCACGATGACTTCAATTCTTTATCATCAAACAGTTTCATGGGGTCGTATCTTACGGCACTTTCTAAAATTTTCTCCAATTCTCATGCGTCCGTGTATGCACTTCCTTCTTTTGCTTCGCCTGTATTAGACTCAAACACAGCAATAATTCTTCCCAGCGCAGTCACCTACTCATCATCCATTGACTATGTGATGCTGATGGTTGCTCAATCTTCCATCAATTACACCGAAGTTCTAGATTCAGACCCTACCCTAGAAACTAAAAATGTTCTGATTTTACCTATTGACCCTCATTCGCCATCTAACGATTTTGTAGATGATGTGTTTAACAATGCTACTTGGGTTCAAAATAACAAAGATCTATTAGCTATCAGTAATGATGACATACTTGAATTGTCCTATACCAATAATGAAAATAAATCAACTGTTGTAAGTTATGAACGTTCACTTCCACAAATTAACGTAACAGAGAGCAGATACATTACTTGGCGCGTTTTCGTCCACAATATGGCCGAATCAGATTATGCTGGAATTATGCTATATGATGACGGTGATGAGAATTGGTATTGGACTGGTGCTATCTCTTTGAATAACAGAGATTATAATATTGTTAAGCAGGATTCATGGATTGATGTTTCTTTCGATACGCAGAACAATCAATGGCACAACTTTTCGTCTGTTTCAAAAATGCGGATTATGCTTCGTGCTGATGCTTCTTCATATGTAAATGTGTTTTCTGATTTTATTTCTTTTAGCATTGTTGAACCTTCTGCTTCACTGTATCGTCAAAATCTAACCTCACAACTAGTCGATTGGGTGAATAACGGTGGAGATTTAGTCGTTATTGATAGCGACGGGTTAGGCGATTTCTCTACTATGTTTGGTTTACAGCAATCAACTACCACTTTTAAAGCCCAAAGCGTTTTTGATAATTCAACGCGTACTGTTATTTCACCCGTTGATGTTCCTTACCTTTCATATGACGAAGGTGACACAATTATAGCAACGTATGAGGGTGGTAATGAGAGTACTCCATTATTTATGAAAAGAAACGTTGGGGCAGGTACAATAACTTATTTGTATGCAGAACCTTATATCACCGCTTTAAGCAGTGAAAAAACACAAGCCACAAAAGCAGCCTTGTTTACTTCTTTAGGGCTACTGTTCCAACAGGAAAACTTGAACATAGCTCCTTTCGAAGGAAGTGAGAAAATGGATTCTGTGACCTTCAAGCAAGCAATCCTTACTGGTGACGTTAGTATATCAACAGACAGCGTAATTTTGCCCTCAAATCAAGTCCTTTCGTTATCCATGAATCTTCCTGGTCGCTCGAGCGATTATTATTCAAGTGTACTTGTGGATGATTTTAGTACCTCCGGCAATGTAACGTGGCTACTTAACTGTCAGAACGTAACTTTATCAGGAGGCTTAGGGCTCTACTCTGCATTGTCAACAGATACGCCATTTACGTTCACTCTTATTGTTCCAAAGGGTTCATCAGCTCAATTCAGCATTCAACCCTATGGAGTGGGAACAAAGACCACCTATACGGTCGAGGACGGCACAATTATTTTTGACGTCAACCCCCAAGGTGTATCAGAGTATCTTGCAAGGGCTCCAAATGTTACTGTCGCAGGAACCTCAATGTTTAGTTCATTATACATAGAAAAACAGCTCTATGCTTACGCTGGGACAGACGCAAACATAACTGGGTCTATTTCTTTTGGCGTTACATATTCTGATACTTACACTTTAGCTTCTGGTTTTGTTTTAAGTGATAATGCAATATTACAGACATCTGAAGTGGTGCCATGGGGTGAATGGGGTTCTATACCTTGGCAAACGCTTAACAAAGAAATTGTCGTCTTAGTGGCTGTCATAGGTGTTATCTTTTTAGCTGTCTTCATCTTACAGTCTAAGAACTCAAAAGGTGCTTCTATTGAAAGTGCTTGAAGTTTACAATAGTTACTTACCAAAAAATGGTGGTGTACAAAACCACATTCATGATTTATGCGATAGTTTAGTGAAAAATGGACACTCTGCAATGGTATTATCTTGGGTGCCCTCCACACCTAAAAAAGATGTGATTGATGGAATTCCTGTAAAGAGAATACGTGTCCCTCGTGTGTTCTCTATTTTGCGTTATCCTGCAATCTTGTTTTTGTTCATAAACATTTTTTACGTATTGAAGAAAAATCAAATCGATATTATTCATGCGCATGATTACTTACCCGGAACTGCTGCCGCTTTAGCGGGTCTTTTATCACGTACTCCAACTCTTGTTAGTTTCCATTTACCTGTTCAAAAAACCACTTTTTACGCACATCGCTTTTTAAAACCATGCTGGTTAGTTGAACGTGCACTTCGTTTTGTATTTAACTATTGGGTAAGTGCCATTATTTGTGTATCACGTTTCACTTTAGATGAATCTTTAAAACTTAACCTTCCGCGGTCTAAATTAGTGAAAATCTACAATTGGGTTAATCTTCCATCAAAGCAGACTTTGCCCATGATAGCTGTCCGTGAAAAATTCGGTGTTTCTGAGCGTCCTTTTATTCTTTCAACAGGTAGACTGTATGAAAAACAAAAGCCCTTTTCGTTACTTATACATGCTTTCAAGTTGCTAGTCGATGACGGATACACAGGGGATCTTTTAATAGTTGGTAACGGACCTGATAAGGAAACATATCGTCAACTATCCCGCACCTTATGTATTGATAGTCAAATACATATTTTGGACAATGTATCAAATGAAGAATTATCTTTTCTATATGACCACTGTGTTCTGTTTGTTTTACCATCTTTCTATGAGGGATTACCTATGGTTCTATTGGAGGCTATGAGTCATAGCAAACCAATAGTGTCGACACGTGTGGGTGGTATTCCAGAGGTTGTTCGAGATGGTTATAACGGTTTGTTGGCTGAGGCTAGGGTCGATGCGCTCTATAACAGTTTAAAATGTCTTATGTCCGATGATACTTTGCGAATAACTTTTGGAAACCGATCAAAAGAATTAATTAAGGCGTATTTTTCTCTAAAAAATTTAGACAAAACCTTAAAACTCATTAAGAGATTATCTACCGCTACTAACTGATAGAGGTCCTATATTGCAGAAATTCTTTATTCGGAGGGCTGAAGATGAACTTCCTACGATATCTGAGTCTTTTAGCCGGATGAGTAAAACTGAAAAAATTCACTTGCTTTCTATATATAATCAAGCAAAAAAAATGGTTCGTTCCTCCAACGCTAATGTCATGTTAGATGTTGGTTGTGGCGATGGATTATTACTAACAAAAATACATTCAATTCTGTCTGCAAATTCTTGTAGTTATGTGGGTGTTGATATAAGCATACGAAAACTTCGTGCAGCAAAACGTAAATCAGCTCTCTTATACAAGAATTGTGATTTTATACTCTGTGATGCAGATTTTTTACCCTTTAAAGGTTCAACATTCCAATCAGTAACAATGATTGAAGTTTTTGAGCATTTTTTAAATCCCAGGTCGATTATCATAGAACTATCTAGAGTAATCTCAGATAAGGGTCTTGTCTTTATTACTACACCCAGTGCATTAGGCATTACAAAACTGCTCTTAAGTAAGGTTAGCAAAAAACATCGTCCAGAATTCATTGTTTTAAATGGTCATAAGTTGCCACATAGGGATTTTAATCCCGATGAGATAATGTTTTTTGTACGTGGATATTTTAAGACATTTAAACTCTACAGTTTTAACATTAGCCTATTTCAATCAGTTATACGCTTTTTGCCCTTCAGATTGGGCTACGTATCTATGCAAATATTTGATCGTTACGTCGATAAAATGCCTATTTTCCTAGGTTCTAATCTATCTATCGTTTTGCAAAGTTTGTGATGATAGTTTTTTACTTTATTTCGCTTGGATATGTACCCTGTTGCCTAAAGACCTATAACCAACCTTTTCGTTTTAGATAATAATTTCGTCTTACTGGAGGCTGAAGAGGTCAATGATTGAAAAACTTACGCAAAAAGTATCCAATGACGTTGATTGTATGCTAAAACAACAGTGTACATTAGCTGTTGTAGGGACTGGTTATGTAGGTCTTCCAACTGCTGCTTTGTTTGCACAGGCTGGCTTTAATGTTACAGCGATAGATATCCGAGAATCAATAGTGGCACGTATACGTAAAGGGCATAGCCCAATACAAGAGCCTGGTTTGGAAACAATAATTTCGTCTCATGTTCAATCAGGTAAATTAAAAGCTGAGTTACTTTATAGTAGTATTTTCCGTGACAAACGTGTTATAATAATCACCGTTCAAACCCCTATTGGGGTAGATAAGAAGCCTGATTTATCCTTTTTAATTAACGCTATCCAAAAAATTGGGCCTGAATTGCAAGAAGGAACGTTGGTTGCAGTTTGCAGTACACTTCCTCCTGGAACTATGCATGATAAAATTGTGCCCTTATTATCAAGATTAAGCGGGTTGACCCCTGACAAAGATTTCTATTTGGCGTATGTACCTGAACGGATTGCACCTGGTGTTGCTATTAAAGAATTTGTTGAGAGTCCCAGACTTGTAGGAGGTATCGGACCAAACAGTACTTTAATAGCTTCTTCAGTTTTTAGACGTGTTTGTAAAAACATAATTGAAACTGATGCTCCTACAGCGGAAATATCAAAAACCGCTGAGAACACTTTTAGGGATGTGAATATTGCTTTTGCTAACCAGTTAGCATTGATTTGTGAGAAGCATCATGCTGATGTTGTAAAAGTAATTGCTCTAGCCAATACTCATACACGTGTAAACATACATTTAGTGGGTCCTGGTGTAGGTGGACCCTGTCTTACTAAAGATCCCTATTTGCTGATATACGAAACAATATTTCCAAATCAAAGCATAGTTGAAACAGCTCGTCAAATTAACGATTACATGCCTAAACATATGGTTGGATTGCTAATTGACAGCCTAAAGAATAACGGTAAAAACGTTAGAGACAGCTACGTTACTGTGCTTGGCACTGCTTACAAAGCTGATGTTGATGACTCTCGTTTCACTCCTTCTGAGCCAATAATCCGTGAATTGTTGGGCATTTGCAAAAATGTTTCAGTCTATGACCCATATTGTACTGAAACTTTTGGTGCCAAACGTGCTTGTTCCATTGCTGAAGCTGCTTCAGGGTCAGATTGTTTAATGATACTTACTGACCACAGTGAATTTAAGAACTTGGATTTATCTGCATTAAAATCGTTAATGAATGGAAGCCCTGTAATAGTTGACGGGAGGCGGATGCTTATGCCTGATAGGGTTTTAAGCGCTGGGTTTAGTTATTATGGAGTAGGTTATGGACAAAAGCATGATGAGTAATTGTGTTGATCAGTTTAATGTCTAAGCAGAAAGTTATTGTTTGTCTACTACTTTTTTTATTTTTCATAGAAATCTCAGGTGTTTTTGAGGTTTCTGGCTCATTTAATTATGATTCGTCTGTATCCTGGGGTTTTGATAATAATACCTACCTAACTTTTGGTCAAGATGTAGATTTAGCCTATGTTCCACAAAAAGGCAGTATATACAACAGCGCCTTAGTAGGTAACTGGGCAATGGACGAAACAAGTGGTACACTAGTAACAGATAGTTCTGGTAACGGTAATAATGGAACTGCAATAAACACGATTATTGTGCCTGGTAAATATGGAAACGCTCGGTACTTTAACAACTCTGGTGCCATTGTAGTGAGTGACTCTGAATCTTTAAAGCTGAATTTAACAGGCTTTTCTTTGAGTGCTACTGTAAAATTAGATGAGGATGCTGGAACTCTGAGAACAGTTCTTAGAAAGGGAATCACTGGTTATAACCCATATTATTGTCTACGGGTGAATGCTGAAAATAAGGTGGAGTTTATTTTAAGAGATGCCCCCGAACCTGCTCATAGCTACACCCTCACTACTGCAATTGTGCTTCCAGCAAATGAATGGGTGACAATTTCAGTTACTTACAACTATACTTCTAAATGGTGTTATCTTTACATAAATGGTGAGTCTACTGCTCAGATGCACGCTGTTGATTTGGGTGATTTTAGCAGTGATAAAAGTTTTGCAATTGGTCAAGCTTCCGATGTAGCTGTTCAACATTTTAAAGGTAGTATCGATGAAGTTAAAATATACAATAAACCTTTGAGTGCTGATGAAATCTTCTTGTTATATACTGAGCCAGATCCTGCAATTCTGACCAACTATTACAATTTTGTTGATGCAAATACTGAAGCTGCAATGGTTATACATGTGCAAAGTTTGGCAGATGATTTTTCCAATTCATGTTTTGTTAACTGCACTGACTTTTTTACTGATAACAAATTAATTTTTATTGCAAACGGAAGTGTAACTGTAAATGTTTGGACAACTTTTGGAAAACCATTTTTTACATCAGGAATCTGGAACAGTGAGAACTATACTATAACCCTGGCACTTGATGACGCATCTAATGGAATAATAAGTTGGGTTTCATGTTCCCCTGTTGCTTCAAATATGTCCGTGACTTCAACTTATTCAGGTTGTAACTCGACATTTTCTGTTCTATGGACTGATACTCTGGGTTTAACGAATGGTGGCGGATACATTTTTAGCACAAACAATACTGGACATTGGGTAAACGCGACTTGGTCAGCGTTTATTTCAAATCCTGACTGGGGCAACGTTACTTTGACTTTAAATAATACTGTTGATGTAATCGTTAGCTTCCGCGAATATGCTAATAACTCGTTAGGTATATGGAATGCTTCAGAAATTTACTCGATTAAAACAATTGCTTCCAACATACTTCCTACTTCTACTCCTAATCCTACGTCTACTCCAACTCCAACATTTTCTACATCAACGCCCCCTTCTCCAACGCCTTCTCCAAATCAAGAACTAATCAGTATGCTCTCAAAACAGGTTATTCTGTTAGTTGCAGTTATGATTGCCGTTTTTCTCGTCTTTTTTGTTTCCTTTAAGAGAGGTATAATAAAGATTGAAATTGTGGATAACGCAGGCTTGTAAACTCGACTGCAAAAGTGCTTTAGCCTGATTGAAAACGATATTCGTGGTAGCCGTGAATGGGAAAATGGTTTGACTTTTTACCGTAAATAATAAACCTCTCCTTTTTAATTCTTGTAGTTCACAAAGGCCAATATGATGAGCAAAACTAAAGACGTTGCTAAAGTTTCAGCAAAGGGTAGCTTTCATATGTTTTGGGGGCTAGTTGTTTCAACCCTGATTTCGTCAATTGGAACTATATTTATTGCTAGGCTTCTAGGCTCAGATTTGTATGGTTTATACACTATTGTGTTGACGGTTCCACCCATTTTTCAAGTTTTGAGGGATTGGGGTGTGAATTCTGCTATGGTTCGTTTTGTGGCTCAGTATCGTGCGGAGGGTAGGGTTGATGAGGTTCGTAGTGTCTTTTTGACTGGTGTTTTGTTTGAGGTTACTGCTGGGTTGGTGTTGTCTTTGTTTTCGTTTGTTTCAGCGGATTTTCTAGCAACTGTTATTTTCCATCGTCCATTAATTGCTCCACTTATCCAAATTGTTTCTTTTGCCATATTCGCAAGTGGTTTAATTTCAGCAGCTACTGCAGCTTTCACAGGGTATGACAGGCTAGAACTTAACAGTGTAATGCTCATATTTCAGAATATTTTCAAAACCGCAATTGTAATAATATTGGTGTTTTTAGGTTTTGGTACTTCTGGAGCTACAGTAGGTTATACAATTGGTACGTTTATAGCGGCTTTAATTGGGTTATCTTTAATTGGTATTATCTATAGAAAGCTTCCTAAACCCTTCTCTCGTAAGCTTGAAATCAAAGCATACTTCACCGCTATGTTAACTTATTGTTTGCCTCTGTCTTTAGCAACTATTATACTATCGCTCCTTCCCAGATTTTACGCATTTTTGTTACCAATTTATTACATAACAGATAATGTGCAGATTGGTAACTATGGTGTAGCCATGAATTTTGTAATTTTGATTTCTTTTGTTATTACTCCTATTGCCACTATGATGTTTCCCGCTTTTTCTAAATTGGACGCAAAGAGGGACCATGAGTCATTGAGAAATATTTTTCAGTTCTCGGTGAAATATGGTTCATTGTTAGTGGTCCCCGTAACTGTTATAGTAATGAGTTTATCTGAACCCGCTGTAGCAACACTTTTTGGACCCACATATACTACTGCTGGTATCTTTCTTGCTTTGTTTGCAATTCAATATTTATATGTAATTTTTGGAAACCTGAGTTTGTCCGCTTTACTAAATGGTCAAGGTCAAACAAGTTTTACTTTAAAGATGGCTTTATTGACCGGGTTGATTGGTTTTCCATTGGGGTATTTTTCTATAATGTCTTTCGGGGTTTTTGGTCTTATTTTTACTACCATAATTTCCAGCGCGCCTAGTCTTATTATGGGGCTTGTTTTCATTAAACGAACTTATAGTATAACGTTGGATTGGGGTTCATCTTTACGTATCTTTCTTTCGTCTGCGGTTGCTGGGGCCATAACTTATTTTGTAGTTTCTTGGTTGCCTTTTGCTGCTTGGATTAGATTATTGTTGGGTGTAATTTTGTTTTTCGTGGTTTTGGTACCTGCATTGTTGTTGTCACGCTCTGTAACTAAAGTTGATATTGTAAACTTGAAGGTGATGACAAGTGGATTGGGTGCGTTGAGTGTGCCAGTTTGTAGAGTTCTTAGTTTGCTTGAGCGGATAATGACTTTGCTAAAATTATAAACGGTAAATTTTCATATCAGAATAAACATGCCATTTTATAGTTGATTGTTGTTTTGATTGGTTGAACTGGTTGGCAAGTACCAAAACAACATCACAAAAAATGAGTTAAGGTTTTTTTAAAACTTAATATTGCTCCGTTTAGTGTTGTTAGGTTTGATTAATATGAAGAAAGCTTTCCTAACAGGTGTTACTGGTCAGGATGGTTCTTATCTTTCAGAGTTTTTGCTTTCCAAAGGTTATGAAGTGCATGGAATAATTCGTAGGGCAAGCACATTTAATACAAGTAGGATTGATCACGTTTATGTGGACCCTCATGACCCCAATGCACGCTTCTTTCTTCATCATGGGGACCTTTCTGATTCAGAGCAAATAGCAAATATACTTTATAATGTAAAGCCTGATGAAGTTTATCATTTGGCGGCGCAAAGTCACGTTAAGGTTAGTTTTAGTATGCCTGAATATACTGGTAACGTTACCGCCCTTGGTACGACTAGAATTTTAGAGACCATTCGACGTAGTGGTAATCATGGGAAATTTTATCAGGCTTCAAGCAGTGAAATGTTTGGTCGTGTGCCTTCGCCTCAAAATGAGGAAAGTAATTTTAGTCCTACTAGTCCTTATGCAACAGCAAAAGTCTACGCATTTTGGATGACAAAGAATTACCGTTTGGGCTATAATATGTTTGCCTGCAATGGCATTCTTTTTAACCACGAATCTCCCCGTAGAGGCGAAATATTTGTTACAAGAAAGATCACAATGGCTATTGCTAATATTCTTGCAAAAAAGCAACAGTTTCTTTACCTCGGCAATCTTGAGCCTAAACGGGATTGGGGTTATGCGCCTGAATATGTTGAAGTAATGTGGAAAATTCTTCAGATGGACAAACCAGATGATTTTGTAGTTGGTACAGGTGAGCAACATTCTGTACAAGAGTTCGTTGAAGAAGCATTTTCGTATGCAGGCATGAACTGGGATAAATACGTTAAAGTTGATCAGAAATACTATAGACCTACTGAAACAGAGGATCTAGCTGCTGATTCAAGAAAAATCCGTAAGGTCCTCGGATGGAAACCTAAAATTCAGTTTAAAGACCTGATTAAAGTAATGGTTGATGCGGACATGCGTAAAGTTGGGTTAACGCCGATTGGTGAAGGCGATGAAATTTTAAACAAAAAATTTCCAGATAGATGGTGGAAGGTAGATTGAGTAGTTTCTGGGAAGATAAAACTGTGCTTTTAACTGGTGGGGCTGGTTTTTTAGGTTCCCATATAGTTGATAATTTGGTTAACAAGCGTGGTGTTGCAAGAAGTCAGATAGTTATTCCTAGAAGTAGCACTACTGATTTGCGGTCGTGGGACAATTGCTTGAATGTGGTTAAAAATGTTGATGTTATTATTCATTTAGCTGCAAGAGTGGGCGGAATAGGTTTTAACCAGAAATATCCTGGGACACTATTTTATGATAACATCATGATGGGTGCTAATTTAATGGAAGCTTCCCGAGTTGCTAACGTGAAAAAATTTGTTCAAGTTGGTACCGTATGTGCTTACCCAAAATTTACACCCATCCCTTTCAAAGAAGATGACCTCTGGAATGGTTATCCTGAAGAAACAAATGCTCCCTACGGTATCGCTAAAAAGGCCCTATTGGTTATGGCGCAAGCCTACAGGCAACAGTACGGTATGAACATAATCTATTTGCTTCCTGTGAACCTTTATGGACCTAAAGATAATTTTAAGCCTGAATCTTCCCATGTTATTCCTGCACTTATCCGAAAATTTGTTGACGCTGTGGAAAGCAACCAAAAACAAGTTGTCGTGTGGGGAACAGGCAAAGCTTCCCGTGAGTTTCTGTATGCAAAGGATGCTGCTGAAGGAATAGTTGCGGCAGCTGAAAAATATGATAAACCAGCCCCTGTAAACCTTGGTGCAGGAAAGGAAATAACCATAAAAGAACTGGTGAATCTTATCGGTAAACTAACAGGGTTCAACGGTGAAATAGTCTGGGACACTTCAAGACCTGATGGGCAACCACGACGATGCTTGGATATTACAAGAGCGCGTGCAGAGTTTGGTTTTGAAGCAAAAACTGACCTTATTGAAGGTTTACAGGAAACCATTGGGTGGTACAGAAAACAAAGTTAGCTTCTAATGCTCTCTTTGCAGTCCTTAATGACTTCCAGCAGGTACTGGTGCAACGGTACAGTGTTTTCTTTTAAGAACACATATTCCGAATGTTCATCATTGAGAATTATTTTTGTTCCTTTACACTTGCATAAATATGCTATCGTGATGTCGTGACGTTGAGGAAACACCCTTGAGTAAACATTAATCAGCTTGCACTGAGTTACTTCAAGTCCTGTTTCTTCCTTGATTTCCCTGCGCAAAGCATCTTCTATTAGTTCTCCTTTTTTTATTCTGCCACCTGGAAGCCACCATTCGCCTTTGGCCGGTTCGTTGTTTCTTTTCAAAAAAAGAAACGCGCCTTCTATTTCTATGGCGGCTTCAACAGAAACGATTGGTAACAGTTGCGTTATCTGATTGTATAATTCTGAAGGGATAAAATTACTTTCATCAGACGTAACCATGTTTTTCTCTCTTTTTTCTTCCTAATCTACATATAAAAATTTTATCATCACTCTATTTTTGACGGCGCTGTTTTGTTTAATTATCAACGAGCTTACAATCAAGCTGTTAGGTTTTCGCATTTCTGTGCCGCTTTACATCGTTTTTTTACCCCAAACAATAAACCCTTCTTTGAAACAAAAAGATACATTTACATTGGAATAATGTGACATGAGCAAAGTTGAGGATATCGCTAAGGTTTCAGCGAAGGGCAGTTTCCATGTGCTTTGGGGTTTGATTGTTTCAACCCTGATTTCGTCAATTGGAGCCATATTTATTGCTAGGCTTCTAGGCTCAGACCTGTATGGGTTATACACTATAGTGATAACGGCTCCATTATTGATTCAAGTTTTGAGGGATTGGGGTGTGAATTCTGCTATGGTTCGTTTTGTGGCTCAGTATCGTGCGGAGGGTAGGGTTGATGAGGTTCGTAGTGTCTTTTTGACCGGTGTCTTATTTGAAGTGGTAATGGGGCTGGTGCTTTCAATATTTTCGTTTGTTTCAGCGGATTTTCTAGCAACGGTGGTCTTTAATCGTCCCGTTATTGCTCCATTCATTCAGCTTGTTTCTTTTTCTATACTTGCAAATAGTTTAGTGGTGGCGTCTACTGTGGCTTTCACGGGATACGACCGCTTAGAGCTTAACAGTGTTATGTTGATTTTCCAAAGTGTTTTTAGAACTGCAATTATGATTGCTTTAGTGGCTTTGGGTTTTGGGGTTGCTGGCGCTTCAATAGGCTATACGGTTAGCGCGTTTGTTGCAGGTTTAGTTGGTGTGGCATTAATTGGTGTTATTTACAGGCGGCTTCCTAAACCTTTTTCGCAGAAATTAGAAATCAAGGCGTACTTTACGGCAATATTTTCATATTGCTTGCCCTTATCTTTGGCTACAATTATAACTGTGTTGCTTCCACAATTTTACGCTTTTCTATTGCCTATTCATTATGCTGCAGACAACGTACAAATCGGCAACTATGGCGTCGCTATAAATTTTGTGGTTCTTATAGCGTTTTTTATTACACCTATTAGTACTATGATGTTTCCGGCTTTTTCTAAATTAGATCCAAGAAGGGATCAGGAATCTCTTAGGAACATTTTCAGTTTTTCAGTTAAATATGGCTCTTTACTTGTGGTGCCCGTAACAGCCTTAGTTATGTGTCTTTCTGAACCTGCTGTGGCAACATTATTTGGCAATACTTACAATACTGCTGGGCTTTTTCTTGCATTGTTTGCAATTCAATATTTGTATATCGCTTTTGGGCACCTTATTTTGCCTTCTCTTTTAAATGGTCAAGGTCAAACAAGTTTTACTTTACGAATGGCCCTGCTAACTGGGTTGATTGGTTTTCCTTTAGGTTACGGTTTGATAATGCTTTTTGGGGTTTTAGGTTTGATTTTAGCTATGTTGGTGTCGAATTTGCCTAGCCTTTTTATGGGCCTGAATTTTGTTAAGAAAACTTATGGTGCAACTGTAGATTGGAGAGCTTCTGTGTGTATTCTTCTTTCATCTGGTGTTGCTGCTGTCGTGACGTACTTTATGGTTTCTTGGTTGCCTTTTGCTGCTTGGATTGAGTTGCTGTTGGGTGTATTGGTATTTGTCGTGGTTTTGGTTCCTGCACTACTGTTTTCGCGGTCTGTTACAAAAGAGGATATTGCTAACTTGAAGTTAATTGTTGAAGGACTCGGCGTTCTTGGTAGATTGATTAGTAGACTGCTTGCTTTTCTTGAACGGGTAATGACTTTTATGAACTTATAATAGCTAATTATTGCAATAATAGCCAATTGAGCAAGGGTTATTAGGTTTGAGGTTGTTTCTGTTGGTTGGTTGTTAGCGCTTGAAAATTTTAGTAATCCTTGGAACAAGACCAGAAGTAGTCAAGTTCTCTCCAATCATACGTGAGTGTCAGCGTTTAGGTTTGGATTATTTTATTTTGCATACGGGACAGCATTACAGTTACAACATGGATAGAGTGTTTTTTGAGCAACTAAATCTTCCTGAAGCAAGCTTCAATTTGGATGTCGGATCAGGTTTCCACGGACAACAAACGGGAAAAATGCTAATTGGTATAGAAAAAATTCTGCAACAAACAAACCCTGATGTTGTTCTTGTTCAAGGTGACACAAACACGGTTTTAGCTGGTGCTGTTGCTGCGGGAAAGCTTGACATTAAGGTTGGGCATGTGGAAGCTGGCTTGCGAAGTTATGACCGTGGTATGCCTGAAGAGGTTAATCGTGTTTTAGCTGATCATTGTTCTGATTACCTGTTTGCACCAACCGAAAAATCAAAGCAAATTCTGCTACATGAGGGTATTCCTGAAGAGAAGGTGTTTGTGGTTGGGAACACAGTTGTGGATGCTGTTTACCAAAATTTAGAGATTGCCAAAGCAAAGAGCAAAATTCTAAATGATTTAGCTGTGGAGGAGGGGCAGTTTATGCTTGCGACTTCTCATCGTCAAGAAAACGTGGATAATAAGGAGCATTTCGCGGGTCTTATTCGTGGGTTGCAGCTTGTTCAGCAAGAGTTCAATGTTCCAATAATTTACCCCATCCATCCGCGGGCTAAAAAGCAGCTTGAACTCTTTGGCATAGACACCACGGGTTTAACGTTGGTTGAGCCTTTGGATTATTTGGCTTTTTTGCAGCTTGAGTGCAAAGCCAAACTTGTTTTGACTGATTCTGGCGGGGTTCAGGAAGAAACTTGCATTTTGGGAGTTCCTTGTGTTACGCTTCGAGAGAATACTGAGCGTCCTGAAACTATTGATGTTGGGTCAAACATTTTGGCAGGAACGGATTCGGTTCGGATTCTTAAGGCTGCAAAAGAAGGTTTAACTAAAAGTCGGATTTGGGTCAACCCCTTTGGAGACGGAACCACTGGACAGAAAATCGTTAATGTGTTACGTGACAATTTTTCTTAACTCTGGCAAGTGAGAGCTTGTTTGCTCAAAGTTTATTAATAGTTTAATATGTAAATTCTGATGGCTCATAAAATGAGAGACAATTTACGGTTTAACTCGGATATCGGTATTGTTCTTCCTACCTATTGTGAAGCAGAAAACATTTACAAATTAATCAAAGACATCCTTGCCCTCAAATTAAATGCCTTAATCTTGGTTGTTGACGATTCCAGTCCTGATGGAACCGCACAGATTGTGCGTGAACTCCAAAAAGAATCTGATAACATTCTTCTTATCGAACGAGCTAAAAAAAATGGGTTAGGCTCAGCAATAACAGATGCCTTCAAATTTTTCTTGGCTCTGGAAAAAATGCCTAAAAAAATAATTGTTATGGATGCAGATTTTTCGCATAACCCACAACAATTGCCTTCGCTTCTGGATGGTATGGTTGAGGGTTGTGGAATAGTTATCGGTAGCCGGTACTGCAGTGGCGGCAGGATTGAGGGTTGGTCTTTTTCTCGTAAATTAATTAGCCGCATTGCAAATCGTTTGGCTAGGTCTTCTCTTAAAATAAAACTCAATGACTGCACCAGCGGCTATCGCTGTTATTCAGTGGATTTTCTTAAAGTAGCAGTTGACAGCCTGCACAGTCAAACCTACGAAATCCAAATTGAAACTGTGCGGCAAGCAAAACTCAACAATTTCAAAGTAATTGAAGTTCCTATATCTTTTGTAAATAGAAAAAGAGGCAAATCTAAACTTGCAGGCATCGAAATCCGAAGTTTTTTCCTATACATACTAAAAGCCGGCTTACACAAGTAAACCCTAAACATGCACTAATCAGACATCACATAACCAGTCAGCAACCAAAACCCAAACCACCACCAAAAAACCCGTATCTAAAAATATAGTCATCTAAAGAAAAAAAATAAACAAACATTTTAACCGTAAAAACATTAACTCTAGCGCAAGGCTACTATTAGCGTAATATGTCAAATTGATGATAGAGCGATGTTTGATTGAGGGTTAACAATTGAAGGCATTAATACTAATTGGTGGATTTGGAACTAGACTGCGACCATTATCTTGCACTAAACCTAAGGCTCTTTTTCCAATAATAAACAAGCCCCTGCTACAGTGGACTTTTGAGAAACTAGCTGATAACGGCGTTGACGAGGTAATCCTAGCTGTCAACAAACTAACAGAGTTTCATATTAAACAACAGCATATTCCAAAATGCGGTTTAAAAATCAAATACAGCCATGACCCACCAAACATGCCTCTTGGAACAGCCGGACCCGTAAGAAAAGCTGAAAGGCTACTTGGGCATGATGAGCCTTTTTTTATTTTAAACGGCGATTTAATCACTGAAATAAATTATCGCGAATTGCTAAACAGCCACAAAGAGGGCAAAGCTGTTGCCACAATTGCGCTTCATTGTGTGGATGACCCCAGTCGATATGGTGTTGCGGAGCTTGAAGATGGTGGTCGCATTAAGACTTTTGTTGAAAAACCCTGCAAAGGCACTGAACCATCTAAACTGATTAATGCAGGTGTTTACGTTGTGGACCCCAAAATTCTTGATTACATCCCAGCCGGAAGGGCGGTTTCTATGGAACGCGAGATTTTTCCAAGCTTAGCTCAAGAACGCAAGCTTTACGGGCATAAACTGGATGGTTTATGGATTGACATTGGCAAGCCCGAGGAATACCTGCAGACTAACATGATGTTTTTGGAGCATTTTGCTACTCATGTAAATTGTTCTCATTTCTCATGCAGGGATCCTGTTGCTTTCGCTAAAGGCGTCACGGTTGGGGAAAACTCGACTGTTGGGCCAAATGTGATTTTAGGAAAAAACGTTACCATTGGCAGAAACGTTCAGATTCAGGGTTCAGTTGTTTTCGAGAACACACAAATAGGTGACGGCGCCGTCGTTTTAGGTGCACGTATTGGTGAATCCGCTTTGATTGGCAAGGAAGCATCTATTGCCGAGGGTTGCCTGATTGGTGACCACGCAAAAGTAAAAGATAACCTCTCTTTAGGTAAAGGAACCAAGGTTTGTCCAGCCAGCAACGTCTCACAGCAGTGTTAAACCGCTAAGGATTTTTATCTATTAAATCCTGTTTTTGCTGATGACTCAGCTTTTTTATCTGTCGCTCCCGCTGCATAGCTGTTACCTGCGTATCGAAGCGTTCTACGTATGCCAGCTTGTCGGGTTTGTGGGCTTTAGTGTATTTTGCTCCTTTACCATTTTGGTGTTGTCGTGTTCGTTGCTGCAGGTTTTTAGTGTAACCTGTGTAGAAACTGCCATCAATGCACTGAATTATGTAAACAAAAAATGTCATCCCCATCTATTGTTCCTCAATGTTATAGTTAAAGTCCATACCTTTCTGTATCGCATGTTCAAAATAAGCTTCAGGGTCTATTTCTTGCACACTTCCTCTGTCAACATCAATAATGTAAATTCCGTGCAGATGCGCGTTTTTGATATCTTCTATTGTAACTGGTGGTTTTTGATAGTAATAATCACATAAGGCTTTGATTTTTTTAATTTCTTCTTCTGTGCGTTTTCTTGGGGGCTTAGCTAAAGCGGATGGAAAAGGTAAAACGTAATGTGGCGGAACACCTAAAGCGAATTTTCCAGCAAAACTACTGTATCGGATGATTTTGCTTGCCAACCTAGCGGACGTGTAGGTCATGGGTGCTAACGCGTTTTCTGGTGGTATGAAGCCTGTTTCTATTTCAACTACCAAGTTTCCCATTCCTTTTATGGCGTATAGGTCGCAGGTTAGTATTTCATTTAGGGGGTACTCGATTTGGACGTCGTATCCTTTTTGGATTAAAAATTTTGAGCAGATGAGTTCCATGACGGAATGGTTGATTTTTACTACGTTTTCTTTTTGTAGTTTGATAAGCCAATCTTTTAGCATGTTAAGTTTGTTTTCTACTTCGTTGTCTGTGTCTTTGGTCAGTTTGCAAAGAAGCTTGGTTAAATCATATTCAAACTTGAGCTTTCCACTCATGCTTCTCTACCCTTAAAGTTAACAATAAAACAAAGCTTGTTTTAATATATAAACAAGAAAACCTATGTTGCCCATGCCAAAAAAGCATATTTGCAGCTTAGAGCCTTAAATAGTCTACATAAAAAAGAACAATTGCTTTTCTATGCATGATTTTTTCTGCATTTTCCTGTAAAACCCTAAAATAGGCTGAGATTTTTTTTCAGGTGACACTGTTAATTATTTTTATATTTTTAAAAAAGCTAAGTTAATATTGTCCAAGCCGAGAAGTACGCTGAAACAGTAAATGTTGGAGTTGCAACGGAAATAACTGGTTGCCAAATATCTTTGCAAAGAAAAAAGCAGAGATAATAAAGCAATGAGTTAGGCTCTAATATTTGCTATTTGGGCTTAGACTCGACTTGGCATCCTCTTTTCTTTGAGCGAAGATTGATTATGGGTTGGTGGCTGTTAAGACGAGTCTTGTTGCTGCTACGTCAACTTCGGTGATTTTGCATCCTTCAAACTCTTTTGCCTCGCCCATAATGTTTCTTACAATCACTTTGTCGCCGTCAGCTTTAGCGTAAATTACGTCTCTGAACATTACTTTGCCGTTTAAGATTACATTAAACTCGCACATTACGACTCACATTAAAGAAAAGCTGTTTTCTAAGTTATAAGGACTTTTATCTGCTAATGCAAAAATGGGTTGAAAAAATGTTTATTTGGCTGTGTTTTTTAGTGCTTCTAAAACAAAGATTTCTGCTGAGAAAGCAACAATTATGAAAACCAGTGGGAGCAGTGCTGCCCAGATGGCTAGGTTTTGGGCTGGGTTTGCTGCTACTGCAACTGTGACGCCTGTGATGGTTGCAAAAAATAGTGTTAACCAAAAGATGGTTTTGCCATTGGTCAAGGCGTGGTGCCTCTGCTTTGTTTAGGGTAGCGGTTCATTTTAAGGTGTTGTCGTGTTTGGGTTTGGTTTTTTGTGGTCGCCTTGAGTAACCTACAGCACACCGATAGTTATTGGGCGCAACAAGCGGTGGTGTTCATTTCGAGGAGAACAAACAGGCTTAGCTGAGTGTGCTCTTTAGGGTGGGGTTAGTGGGTAAACGTTTTTGGAAAAACTCGCTGCAAGGGCATCAGTGTTTGCTGTGCCCAAAATCAGGTATTCTCCACTGTTTAACTGTATAATCAGGTTGGTTGAGTTGTTTGATGCCACGTAAGCTTTAGCTCCATTTCCAAGCGTAAAAACACCTACGTTAACATTATCAAAATTAGTTCCATACTGTTTATCTAAAGTAAAATTTCCCGAACCTACCTGCCCAACAAAAACAGACGCTACCTCAGTGGAGGTAATATTTTTGTTTCCGCTGACAAAAGGAACATTAGGTAAATCAGGCGAAAAGTTTGCGAACTGCACATTAACATATCCCGAACCAACCGTAATTGTTGAAGGAGAAAAATATACAAACGCTATACTAACAGCTAACGCGACCAACAAAATCCCACTGATTATAGCCACCAATTTACTATTCAATCTATACCCAATGGACACAAATTTTGACAATTTACCCAAAAAACCTAACACCGCAAGAACCGAACCAGCAGCAATAATGCCCGCAACAATAACGATTACAAAAACACTGAAGGGAGATTGCACCATAAACTGTTCAATTGCCATCAAACGACACTGACGCAACTATTGTTTGACCGCAAATTTAAATCTCCCTTCAAAACACACTTAGGTTTTTTGTAGTTTGGCAATGAAAAAGCCGTTGCAGCTTTGCAGGTGTGGATAGAGCCGTTGACACTGCGTTAAGCCTTTGAAGGCAGGCACGCCGATTTTAGGTTCAATATCAACCAGTTTGAAGTCTGGGCGCTCTTTTAGGAACCGCTCAATGATGCACTCGTTCTCCTCCAAAGTGATGCTGCAGGTCGAGTAGGTCAGGGTTCCGCCCGGGGAGACTTTTTCTGCGCAGTTGCAAATCATTTGCCACTGGATTTCCGCCATTTTTGTTAAGGATTTTGGGGTTAGGCGCCATTTTGCGGAGGGTTGCTTGGCAAATACGCCTGTGCTGGTGCAGGGTGGGTCTAAAACAACAGCATCCGCTTTTCCATCAAGAGGCAACGGTTGGGTTGCATCCGCCAACACGGGCTCCGCATTAATTATTCCCATACGCTCAATTTCCTTTTTCCAAGACACAAGCCTTCGAGCCGAAAAATCAACCGAAGTAATGCTGCCCTCATTATCCATTAACTGGGCTAGATTGGTGGTTTTGGCTCCAGGAGCGGCACAAACGTCAAAAAGTGTGCTGCCTGGCAGAGGATTTGTGACTTGTGCGGCAAAACAGCTCGCTTTATCCTGAATATAGAACAATCCCGCTTTGTAGCTGGGTAGCGAGTTGAGGGGTTGCTTCGTTTCGATTACGTGGTAAACGTTCTCTAATGGCACCGTTTTTTCTAATGTTACGTTTTCTTCTTTTAGTTTTGCTACGATGTCTTCTTCGAGGTCTTTGAGGGTGTTAACTCGGATGTATACGGGCGGTGTTTTCATGCTGCCATGTAGGAATGCTTCGGCTTCTTGCCGTCCGAAAAGCCCAATGCAGTACTGGACAAACCAGAGGGGATGGAAGGTTTTGAGGCTTA
>JAOZIA010000016.1 GCA_026014585.1 Candidatus Bathyarchaeota archaeon
AATAGTTTGAGGTTCATTAACCGTGAAGCAGAACTCACAGAACTGAACATACTGCATAAGCTGTCGGAGAAAAAATTGTTTGCGGTAGCATTGTATGGGCTTCGCAGAGTCGGAAAAACTCGACTACTTCTGGAGTTCTTAAAGGATAACGGAGTATATTTTTTTGTGAACCAAAACAAAACTTCCGATGACCTGCTTTTGGAATTCCAAGAAATCTTGAAAGCAAAAAAGATTCTTGGAGAATTAGAGGTTGTTTCCTCATGGGACCAGTTTTTTGAAGTGTGCACCACTAGAGAACTGCCGCCTCTTGTTTTCGATGAATTTCAAAACTTTGTCGACGTAGAACCATCCATCTTAGGCGCATTGCAGAAGAATATAGATCTACATGAGAACAACTCCGGCTTGATTATTCTATCCGGGTCCCTTATCGGTTTGATGAAAAAGACTTTTCAGAATTCAAAGGAGCCGCTTTATGGAAGAATAAAACGTGGAATCAGGATAAGCCCGCTTAATCTCGCGTCATGTTTTGAGGTTGGGAGAGAATTGGAGTTAAAGAAAAAGGAGTTGCTCAAGCTTTACCTTCTGTTTGGGGGTTATCCGAAGTATTATGTTGCCGTTGAAGATTTTGATCTGAAAGGAAAAACAGCCCGAGAAATCGTAGATGCCCTGTTTTTATGCAAGAGCGCTCCGTTAGAAGAGGAAGTCAGCATAATTTTGTCTCAGGAATTTGGAGGAAGAAGCGGAATTTACTATTCTATACTTGAAGCTATTGCGACAGGTAACAACAGGTTGTCTTCAATTGCAGGGTACCTAAATGTGCCCTCGACTTCTTTAACTCGGCAGATAGGCGAGTTGAAGGAGAATTTTGAGTTGATAGAAATTGAAAAACCCTATCAGGGTAAAAGAGGCATATACGTGATAAGACATCCGCTTCTTGAATTTTGGTTTTCCCAGATTTACAGGAACTTTTCCGATTACGCTTCTAGAAATCCCGAGTTTATAGCTAAAGTCAAAGAAAACCTCAACTGCTATTATGGAAGAGCGTTTGAAAAGGCGGCAAAGGAGTTTCTTGTTTCGAAACTGAGCTTGTCCAAAGCTAATAGGCAATGGGGGAAAATTCCGAAAGCAGAGAAAGGAAAAGACACGTATGAAATTGACCTCATAGGAAACAGTAAAAAAGCCACATATGTCTTTGAGATTAAATGGCAAGAACTAAA
>JAOZIA010000017.1 GCA_026014585.1 Candidatus Bathyarchaeota archaeon
TCAATCACGGTCCTGTAAGCATATGCAGAATCACGTAAACTGACATTGGCAGGGTTGATACCAGGTACAAAGGACACTTGGATCTTGCCGCGATGAAACGCAGTCTTTGCCATCTTGATCTTGACATCGAAACCACGTAGTTACTTTTTTTTTTTTTTTTTGGGAGAGAAAAGCCCTCTTTTACAACTTTACGCTGCAAAAGAGGTTTAACGTCGCTTATTCTAATGACGCGTAGCTTAAAAACTCTCGTCTATATATGCAAAATAACAAATAACAGGGAACTTGGTAAAATACAAAAACGAAAGTAACTACGTGGGAGCGATGACCATAACTGGTACACCGACAAAGAAAATGAGTTGGTAATCGTCGCCGTAAGCACGGGAAATTGAAGACAAATCACCAAGGTTCGAAACTTTCAACCTGCCAAGGCAATAGTCAATCGGATATACGTCGGTACGAAGCCTACGATACCCAATTGGCGACATTCGCCACCTACTTGCGTAGGGACAGGAAACAATCAAACCACCAGACTGCTGGTGTGCTGACGTTTCGGCTGCAAACCTATCGTTGGATTGGTAAATGAACCTTGTTGGCAAGGCACCACAAACCGGTCCAATTTCGGGTATGTAACCGACGAGAGCTCGAAACGCATTGGGCTCGGTATTTGCTTCATTGGAAAATGTGAGCCTGTGGCGAACAGAACCACGTTGAAATGCAAATGGTGCCGTCCAAAATGAATGATAATTAGTTTTGGTGGCAGTATTGAAGGGATCAACTTCAAAATCAGCACTGAGGGAATATGGGTACATGTCGAAATTGGAAACACCTGCCACCTCCTGGTCAACATCAATTTTCACGTACCTCTTCAGCATCTGGGTCACGGACAATGGCATTTCTGAAGCTGATTCTAATGCAAATGATACATCCAATGCTGGATCAACTGCCCCTCCTAAAGGTGCGCAATCGATCTCACCAGTATTAACCAAATCGTCGGGACCCTGAGTCTCGACAACTGGATTTGGGTTAGCCTGGAAAGGAATGAAATTGGGATCCTTCGGGAATTGGTATTGCAAATCTGGAGCGCCACGGATGTAGACATCCA
>JAOZIA010000018.1 GCA_026014585.1 Candidatus Bathyarchaeota archaeon
CTATTTTAAGTTTGTATCATATGACCATAGGAGTAAGCTATCAAAAAAGGAGACTCTTATGGACAAGATTAAGTCAGAGCAAGGATATGGCGTGCAGCGGCTGCAGTCAAAGGACGCTCGCAGTGCCATTGTACAACGTTTGGCAGTTGACTTCAATTTAACTCCCATCATTGCTGAAGCTTTTTATCAGCAGTTTTCCATGTATTACCAAGAGCATGCAAATGTGTCGCTCTCCAGCGGGGAAATTGCCTATGAAGCAGTTTCCGCAGAAGAACCTGCTGGAAAACACATTCGGCTCACCAAAAAAGTTACCGTCAGATTGAAACTTATCGATTTCAATTCTGACCTACAAGCCTTGGCCGAGTACGGCCTGGCCGGATTAAGACAACATCGTCTGGCCCGCTTAACTCGTCAAGCTTATGATCAAGGCGCACTGCTCAGTTATGAAGATCTGGCCATGATTTTAACCACCAGCCCGGCAACTGTCCGCAGAGACGTATCTGCTCTCAACCACAACGGCATGTTCGTCATCACGCGTGGTGCAAAGCTGGACATGGGTCCGGGACTATCCCACAAAACCACGATCATCGACTATTACTTCAAGGGTTACAGCTTCACAGAAATCGAACGCATTACAAATCATAGCGAAGTAAGCGTCAAGCGTTATCTTGCTGACTTTGTTCAGGTAGCCGCACTTTACAAGCAGCAGTTTACTGCAAACCAAATCCGGCTGATTGCCCAGAAATCGGATCGACTAGTTAGAGAGTATATTGAGCTCTATAAAACCTATTCAACTAAAGACAATGAGCGCATGGATGACTTGCTCACACCTCAGCTACCTCATCAGGCCGAGGAAAAAAAAAGCGCTCAACTTCGATCCGGAGGTAAAGGAAATGATTAAGCCGCTTAGCAAAGAACAGGTACAGCTCAAAAAACAAAGGCGCTTGAGAGACAAAAGCCTTGAACAACACTTATTGCATAGGTTTCTCAACCACTACGGATATGACAAAGGAGAGATTACAGCCCATGCCATCATTGACGATATTCTGAATCTGATCGATCATTATTTCCTCGTCTCCAGCATCGATGACGATCTGCATCACCTTCATTATGGACAACTGGTATGGATGGCGGTTCCGGTGGATGAGTATCCCCAAAGAGCGAAATCAATCTCTCAAACTCGCATGAAGCCGGTGGTACTAAGCTTTCTGAGTGACGAAGATATCGATCACATAGCTCACGGGTTTGACTCCACCTCTCTGCGCAAGAAAAGGCTCGCCAGGTGGGTGGATCAGGCCTTTGATCAAGGTGCACTGCTTACACAGCTTGACCTTAGCTGTTTACTGGGTGTTTGCGATGCTGTTGTCAGCAAATATGTAAATGAAATCCAAAGCAGCGGGAAAATACTGCCTACCCGTGGCAATATTCATGATCTGTCAGGAGCCATTACCCATAAACGCGAGATCATTACTCTCTATCTGGAAAACTACCTTACCCCGGAAATAGCAATCAAAACTAATCATAGTAAGGAGGCTGTAGATAGATACATCAAAGACTACCACCGCGTTGAGACACTATGGAAACACGACATTACCGATCTGGAGCAAATCAGCCATCTCTCGAGATTGTCAAAGAACGTGGCACAGCAATACATTGACCTGCTTCCTGAGAAACTACTCAAAAACCATAATGCGAAACTGGTTGACATCGAAAACCCAATCAACAAACTTGGCAAGTCCGGTGAAACGGAAGCAGGCTCTGCTGGGGAGCAACCTGCCAGGGATAGCCGGAAACAAAATGAGTAAGGGCACGATCTTTCGACCGTGCCCACGTTCTCATTTTGGTAGATGCCTAAGAAAACCCATATTTTACAAGGCCTTAAGACATCCTATAGTCATTTGATACTATTTCATCA
>JAOZIA010000019.1 GCA_026014585.1 Candidatus Bathyarchaeota archaeon
CTTCTTCGAGGTCTTTGAGGGTGTTAACTCGGATGTATACGGGCGGTGTTTTCATGCTGCCATGTAGGAATGCTTCGGCTTCTTGCCGTCCGAAAAGCCCAATGCAGTACTGGACAAACCAGAGGGGATGGAAGGTTTTGAGGCTTAACTGTTCCTCATCCGAAACCGCCGCCATAATGGGTTCCAATTTTTGTGTTAGCAGAAAACCTAAGTACCCCTCGATTTCCCGCATGACTTCCCAGCCCAAAATGTTGCGTCCCATGCTTGCGATGTTTGAGGCTTCTTGGTAGCTGAATTTTTGCCAGCCCTTAGATGTGCGGGTTTGATAAACATAAAGCCTAAGAAACGCTTGCAATCCCATGTTGAACTCGCCGATTTGCTTGGGTGCCATGGCGGTGTTGATGTATTTGTCGATGAGGTTTTTGCGCCTTGTGGTTTCCACGACTAAGCCGTAGGCGTAGCGGATGGCGTTTGGGTTTTGGGCTTTAAGCTGCTTTATTGTACGTGTAAGGGCGAGGTGCTCGCTGAGTTTTTGCATTTCCATCCAGCTCAAGGTTTCGATGGCGATTGTCCAAGCATCCTTCAACAAACTAGTTCACGCCATATCAGTGCAGAACCTAGTAAATAAGCAAACCCGCATGGAAAACCCACTTACCAACCTATTTGGAGCCTAATAGGAGCCTATTAGAAACTCTATGCAGAAACTATAGAGGGGAGGTCCGTAATGGCACTTTTCCAGCCAAAAACGGGGGTTATTTGCTTGCAAAATCCGAAAGCATGCGTTGCGGGGTTTCTTTGCTGTAGAGCGGATAAGTGATTTTTGTGCCCTCCACCTGCGCCAGCTCGTTTAGGTGATGACTGATGCAGCTGTCAACGCCCAAAATATGCTCCACCTTGATGTGGCGAATAACCAGCGCGTCCGCGATGAGGTTTCGGTGACAACGCGACGGCATTGCCTCAGAGCACATCAAAGCCACCGTGTTCTCCCTTGCCAACCCAATAACGCTCAGAAGATTTTCTGTGAAGTCTTTGGTTTGCATAAAATCCGCGTACCCCTGAAAACCCGTATTCTTCAAAGCCAAATTCGCCGAGTCTTTGATTGGTCTGCGTAGTCCGCCGATTCCTGGTATGTGCGTGTATTTTATTTCGTTGCGTTTGAGGGTGTATGGTAGGGTTTCTTTGTTGAATTGTGGATTATGTCTGCTGTGGGGTACAGTGCGCACGTCAATAACCAATGTAACTTGAAATGCCTTAAGAAGCTCAATGAGCTCGTCCACGGTTCGGGTTGAGTGCCCAATCGTGTAAACAGTCAAGGCAGGCTTCTTAAACAACCAATCACACCCCTAACCACTCTATAGCATTCATGAAATATAAAACAAAACAAACCAGCTAACACTCAACTAAATCCGCAATAACATCTAACGGATTCTGTAGCCCCGCGAGCTTCTCTTTCACATCAAACCGTTGCCCCAACAATTTTTCTGCCAACGCCTGTGCACCAGAAATTTCTGATTTAAAAATTGGGAAACCCCCCTCCATTAAGTAATCGTTGACTTCCTGCTTCTCAAATGCGTTAAGCACAATCGCTGGTGTTCCCTGCAATGCGGCTTCCCGCGTGATTGTTCCGCCCACACCAATGAAAAGGTCCGCTTGCGCTACCAGGCTGGCTGAATCCACAAACCCTTGAGGAACAATCAGGTCCTCAATGTTATCTCGGCGATACCGGTCCAAATATACTACACGTGCGATTTTGCTAAGATTCTTTGTGAGCTGCAGGATGTCCATTTGTTTTTGGGCATAAATCGCTTTGTCCTCAAGGGGTCGAATTACCACAAGAGGTCTGCCAAAACCATAATCCACTGCTGGCTTAAACCCTTGAATCCACGCAACCTCATCCACACTGTCAAAATCAACAATCGCCCCATCAGACACATACCTCTCCACGGCATCATCAGCAATCGAGGACGACTTCACAATATACTTTGATAGCGGCAACGTAAGCTTATGAACAGCATACGCGTATGGCGTGTCAACTGTTGTAATGACTGGTTTTCCTAAGCCAAATGCGACACGGCACAAGTCAGCTGAACCATGCGAAATTGCTACGTCAAACTCTTGGTTCTTAAAAATTTTGCACATTTCCACCTGACGCAAAACTCCGCTTTCAAGCCGCGACATCAACGACTCAGGGTTGTATTCCCCAAATGCTCTCACTTCTTCTTTGAGGAACTCTGCCATTGTTGTGGTGTCTGGGTGTTTGCGGGTGGTTATGAAAACCTGATGCCCCCTGCTACGTAAGTGCCTAGCGATTGCTACGCCGTAGCGCATGTGCTTTCCAGTTAAGGCATCATACCAGACTTTCACGGTTAAACCTTCAAGAATTGACAGTTTGCCCTTTCAGCAGCTTTCTGGTCCCCTTCAGTATTGCCCACAAAGAGAATCCTGCTAAAGTCAACCCCGAGCTTCTCCTTAGCCAAAACAAGCTGCTTAAACCTATCCAAACTTATCTCGCGAGTGATGATGAAGTCAAAACGCAGATTTAGCGCTTTACTGATTTCGTCTGCTAATGCTTCGCCTTGCATGGTGACAAGAGCTTTGCGTTCAAAATGGTATTTTTCGAAGAGTTCTATGACGTTTTGGTTAACAGTCGCTTTTTTCCATGCCTCAGCTTCCAGTTTACTCCAAACTCTGAACACTTCTTTTTTTGCTTGCACATCAAGACCCGCGATGGTTTTGGTTACGGGTTTAACATCGTCGGTTTTGGCGTGCTTCTTTATTTCGGCTTCTAATTTTTTATAATCAATGGGTAAATTCACTATGGTTCCGTCTAAATCAAAAATCACCGCATCAATCACTGATACATCTCTCCAATAATTTTGCCATTAAACACAATGCGTCCAGGCGCATCCATATGCCGAATCCAGAACACTTCTGCTGGCAACGGGTTGTACTTTTCCAGTTTAGGCACCTCTTCTTTGTAGGCAAGTTTAGTGTAAAGATACGGGATGTTGATTGCGTAGTCTTGCCGTATGACTTTGCTTGCAAAACTGAAAAAGAACGAGGTCGTAAACATTCTGCCAGGGTTAATCTCAGTCACGCAGGGGACGCCGTCCTTGTTTTCTTTGAGGTCCACGCTTGCTATACCGCTAAAGTTGCCATCAATAGCCAACACCGCTTCGGTGCCGACTTTGTTGACGATTTCGTTGTGCACGGTTTTTTGCACTGCGGGAGTTCCCATGATGCCTGAGGGTGCAAGATAAGCATAAATGTACTCTAAACGTTCCCGGGACATCGACGTGATTAGTTCGCCATCTTTCCAGACGCTGTGAAACGCGATGTTTCTGCCTGGTAAATGCTCCTGCGCAATGAACTCCCAATCTACATTGCGGGCTTTCCAGTAACGAATCCACGACACCGCTGTTTCCCGATTGTCTGCAGGTGTGCTTCCACGTCCGCCAGCACCATGAGTTGCGCGTATCCAAATGGGACTGCCCAGTTCCTCAAAGGCGCGGTCGATGTCTTCTTCTTTTTTGATGAGGATGGTTTTGGCAACTGGTATGTCTTTTTGTTTCCAGACGCGTGCGGATTCAAATTTGTCTTGGCATGCCAGTACTGCCTGTTTTGAGGGTAAGTAGACGGGTGCGTTGAGTTTTTCTCGGTTTTCTGAGATGACTTCGACTTCTACGTCTGGTTGGGCATGGAGGAAATCAATGTTTTCTTTTTGGATTATCTCGTTTAGTGTGTCTATGTAGCTTGGGTCTTTGGCAAGTGGTACCTTGTAGGTTGTTTTAGTTGGTGCCATAAACTGAAAGTACTCGCTGGCTTCTGTGCCAACTATGTGCATTTGTTCGGGCGCGATTTGAAGTGACTTGACAAAGTTTATGCCTGCTGGTCCACCTGCTCCCGTGCAAAGAATCCTTTTCATTAATTTACCCCGTCTCTTTGTTATCTTTTTAGGTTAGATGATTAATACATGTGACCAAGTTAATATTTTTATCCAACCCCTTGGCAAAGAAAAAATTTAATACAAAATACACAACCATCTAAACTAAAGGTGCACTACACTGTCCATCTCAGGATTCATGATAGTAAAAAATGGCTTAAAACAAGGCTACCCCTTTGTTGAAGCAATCGCTTCCGCTCTTCCTATCTGTGATGAATTTCTAATATCAGATGGTTACTCAACTGATGGCACCTATGAAGTACTCAAAAAACTGCCTGAGCTAAACAAAAAAATTATACTTTCCCAAGATGAGTGGCCAAACACGGGTTTAATGGCGCTCTCCACAGTTTCTAACATTTTGCGCTGGAAATGCAAAGGCAAACACCTCTTCTACATGCAAGCCGCCGAAGTCATACACGAAGACAACCTAAACGTGATAGCATCCTTGCCTGAAATTTATCCTGATACTGAAACTTTCTGCTTTCCGTATGTTACTGTGATTGGAAACTATAAAATCGCGGATGAGGCGCGGTTGCGGTTTTGCCAAAACCTGCCTTGGCTGGAGGCTACGGGGGATGCGTGGGCTTTGAGTGTGACCAAAAAATTTGTGCGTGCTGAGGCAAGGCGGAATTTGAAGAGTCCAAAAAGTTTTCTTAATCTTGTTGGCAGAGGTGTGGAGTGGCGTTTTGCAAGTTGCATGAACAACACGCGCTCTCGAATGATTTATTTGCCCAAAGAAATCATCCGCTACCCTGCCCTGTTTAAAACCAACTACATCGAACGCTGCAAGGAACACAAAGAATACTTTAAGCTACCTGAATTTCACAAGTTCGTTGACGAGTTAGAGCAGATGGGTGAGGACGATTTTGTAGAACGCACAGTAGCCATGCATCATCAACACTATTTCAAGTACAGTGCGCACTACAAAGGCGATTTCGCAACGCTCAAACTTGAGGACCACCCAAAAATAATGCATGAACTCCTCGTTAGCAAACAGGAAAGCTACACAGTGCGCGACAGTATCTTAGAGAAAATCGCCAACTCCTAAACTCTTTAGCAAAAAACCTTATCAACAAGAAGAAAAACAATACAACAGCAAACCTGTGGGCCGGTCGTCTAGCCTGGTTAGGACGTTGGCTTTACGAGCCAAAGGTCGCCGGTTCAAGTCCGGCTCGGCCCACCACAAATTCTGGTTGTTGCTTGTTGTTGTCACATTGTTTTTTATAGTTAGCTTAGCCGCTAGGATATAGGTGTCTTTGGAGGTGACGTGTTTGCCTAAGAAAGATGATGATTTGCGGCGTACTGCGCCTCGTGTGACTGTTCCTGAACCCGAGATGACCAAGGATCACCAGTATAGGTGTCCATTGGACCAGGCGGTTTATTCTGACCGTAAAGAGTACAATAAGCATTGCAAAGAAGAGCATGATGTCCTATAAATTAAGGGCTAATCTGTGAAAATTGCGGTTGAGTTTAGGTTAACGTAAAAGTTGATGGTTTGGTGCTAGGTTGGTTTAGCGTATGGCTTCGTCGATTCTGCTTTCGCGTTTGGTTTGTGTGACTTCTTTGAAGAGTTCGATGCATTCTTCTTTGGTTGGTGCTTCTACGGCTATGCTACCGTATGCGCCTATGTCTATTCGGTATTTTTTTCCTTCATCTTTTATGCTCATGAGTCCCTCTCCCTCTCATGTATAAACCAAAATTGGCTTATAATTTATTGCAGTGTGCATTATCTACATTATAAGCTTAATCCCTGTTAACTGAGAAAATCCCTGATTTTTCTTGCATTAAAAACAACAAAACCCGCAGTTTTCAAGTAACCGCCAACACGCGAAATCACTCCCGCTGCATCCGTTCCAAGCTTACAAGTTAACACCTGATCAAAAAGACCCAAAGACTCAACATCAACAACATCCCGATTCAACCGTGTCCGCTCTAAAACCTCCAAAACCCTGCTCTTGGACGCCCCCAAAACAATTAATCTGTCCAGAAGGGAATCCCGCCAAAGCGTCAACTTATCAATTTGACCCGTCGAAAGCTCAGCCTCCAAAACGCCTTCATCCAAATTAATGCCCATAACCTTGATGGTTATAGGTAAGCCTTCACGTAACCCCCACAACTCCGCAATTTTTGGAAGCTCAACAGGTTTTTCCTCCATCAAAACTTCCCGCAGATGCCTCAGCGAGACCTTAGCCTGAAAAATTTTTGGTTCAATCACTCCAACATCCACTGCAAGAAAGCTGGGGTTTGAGTTTTTCTTAATTAACCCTTTAAGCTCCATGCCAACCTGTACGTTTTCTATGGTGGTTGGGGCTAAACCGATTTCTTTAGCAATAAAATTCTTGGCAAATTCCTCATCCTCACCCATAACTGAAACCTGCACCCAGCCGCCTGCGTTGCCAACGATTTTAGCTTGCACATCAAGTTCTTCAAAGGTGGTTTGTAAGAAATCGTCGATTTCTTTTAATTGGTGCCCGCGTGGAGCTTTGGTTAACAATGTTAGAGTGGTCATATTTGATGCCCCAATAATCCAGTTATTTCTTCATGCAGCTTTCTAACTCTTTCTGCTGCTTCACTTCTTCCATCCTCCTCCAAACGCCGCAACTCAACCTCGATGCTGGTTTTTCTTGTACCATCAATGAGTTTGTCAGCGTAACCCACAATTTTTTCTTCTAACGTTTGAGGAATGTAGTTGTCTTTTGGCCAGCCCAGCCAATCCGCTTCTTCTTGTGAGATTCCTGCGCCAACGTGACGCTTGATAATGTTGATTACTTCTTGAGGTAACCCTAGCTGCTGCGCAAGTTGAACTCCTGCTATAGCGTGCTCTACGGTGTGGGTTTTGCTGCGTCCCAAATCATGAAGCAACGCTCCCGCCTCCACCAGTTCAACGTTAACATCAAAACCCTTCTGGGATAGTTCACGTGCGATTTGCACGGATAGGTTTGCTACTGCTTGACAGTGCATAATCACTTTTTCTGAGCATTGATTATCCTGTAGAAGTTGGGTTGCTTGCTCCCGTGTGGGAAGCTGGTTATTCACCGAGTTCCTTCCTTAAAACCTCAACTTTAGCTGAGAGATGCTCAATCATTATTTCATTGTCAAAATGCACCAATGGCTTGTCACAAACTGAGCAGTGAAAAACTGATTCTACTGCATCCTCAAAAGTTACCCGTTTACATTCAGGCGAATGACAATAATAGAAGTCATGGGTTCGCTCATAATCCAAACGCACGTTGAGTTTTTCTAGAACACGGCGTTTTTGGCTTAAAATAAATCCTTCTAACTGGTCGGCTTGGAGTTTCCAGTGGAAAATAAACCATCCTGTCTTGGGGTCACGGGTTCGCCTAAGACTAACTAGGGAGTGGTCGTAGAGTTTGTATAGGATTTTGCGAACTGAGTTTAGGCGTATGCCTGTTTTGTTGGCTATTTCATCATCAGTTATTTCTTCTACGCCTTTTAGGTGTTCGATAAGTTTAACGGCGTCTTCATCGCCAAGAGCCATAGCAACCTTTGTTAAAGTAGACTCATCAATTGTAGATAGCATAATCAAGTTTCCTAGACCATAATAATGTATTATGCTCAAATAAAACTTTTATTACTTAAAACGAGGAAAACCCCTGTTAACTTCGGATTTTCTTACCCCGCGTCTGTGGTACAACACCCATTTCTGCATCATCATATTTCACGGCTAACTCCTTTCCTTCAAAGAAGCGATCAAGAAAAATCGCCAAAGCCGAACACTCCGAATGCGGCTGATTCCCAACTGCAACATTAAAATCCGAGACCTCGCTGGAGTAAAATTCGCCAGGAACTTTTTGGCTACCCACAAGAACCATGATTGGTTTGTTTTGTGCTTTAATTCGGTTTAAAACGTCGCTGGATTGGATGTTTTCACCATACACCGTCAAATGAACCACGATGCCGCCTTCATCATGCCACTGCCGAACCTCACTTTTCCAAGACGTCCCCATCCTAAAAGCAAACTCTCCACCCCAATGCCCCGTGAGCTTCTCCACAGTTTGCTGGATGCTTTTGTCTTCAATGTCAGCGAGTATAAAACCTGAAGCGCAAAGCGCCCGTGCCGTCAAAGCAACATGAGTGGTTAAACGGGCATCCCTTTGTAGTCTGTGTCCCCATCTTAGAATAACAATTTTTGGCGTTTTGCCATTAAGGTTTTGAGAGCTGGACTTTTCCATTTAGCTTTTCCACTTTTCTTTTTATCTGGTCAAATATTGATGGGTTTGCTTCAAAATCCATTTCAACGGATGTGTTTTGGAACTCTTCTTTTATCACGTGTGCTTTGTCGTGGACCCAAGCGATAAACTGCATGGTCTGACTGTTTATGGGCACGCTAAAACTTGCTTGAATGTAATTTTCCAAAATCTTCAGTACCTCATGGCTAAGGCCGTCAAGGTTCTTTTCACATTTAGCAGATAGCAAAATTGGGTTTTTCACTATAGGTTTTAGCGCTGCAAGTTTCTCTTCAGCTTCTTCTGGTTTCATTAGGTCAATTTTGTTGAGGGCTGTTATAATTGGGATACCTGATGCGCCTAACATGTCAATTGTTTCTAAGCATATCTTGTTTTTCTTCTCGATTAATTCCTGGCTCTCATCAATGTCTAAAACTAGAATTATTAAATCTGAGAATATGGTCTCTTCAAGTGTAGAGTGAAATGCTTCCATTAACCCAATTGGTAATCGGTCAATAAAGCCCACAGTATCTGTTAAAAGGAATTTGTGGTCCAAAAATTCGATGATTCTTGTTGTCGTTGAAAGAGTAGTGAACAGGGATTTGTCTACGCGCACGGCTTCTTGTGCCAATGCATTAAACAGCGTGCTCTTTCCCGCGCTAGTGTAACCCGCAAGAGAAATGGATAAAAATCCAAGTTCGGTGCGGCGTTCACGGTGCAGAACCCTTTTTTCTCTAATGTGCTTGAGTTTTTTTAGGATAGTTTGAATCTGGCGTTTGATGGCTTCACGGTAAACATCCGCTTCGTACACTCCTAACCCCATAAAACCCGGTTGCTCGCTACTTTTGGCAAGCCGCACTTTTTCTTTGGCATGTTTAATTTCGTTTTTCAGTGTTGCCAGCTGGATTTGGAGTTGGGCTTCGGTTGTGGTTGCTCGTTTAGTGAAAATTTCCAAGATAAGTTGGAAGCGGTCGATGACTTCTATTTTGGTTGCTTTGGCGAGGTTATATGATTGTATCGTCCGTAGAGTATTATCAAAAATAACTTTGTCGGCACCAGTGTCTTTTACCATCTGTCGGAGTTCTTCAACTTTTCCAGCGCCAATCTGGTATCGGGCATCCGCACGTCTTGTCTGCTCCAAAGTGCCCACGATAGTGTCGCCGGCGGATTGGGCGAGCCTTTTGAGTTCTTCTAAACTTGACGGTTCACGGTTCAGTCTGCGTTGAGCTAGGATTGCTTTCGTTTAGAGGGCTCCTCCCCTTTACTGTTAAACTGTATGAGGTCCCCCAAGGTTAACTCTTCATTTGCTGGTTTGGTAAGTACTGGTGGCGCTTTCTCTTTCTCCTTTTCAATCGGGACCATTAGCGTAATTTTTAAGGTGCGTTCCAGCTTGGATGCTAAAAGGTTGTTTGGAGCCATTTTGCCTGTTTCAATATGTCTTAGAACTGAGGCTTTCTCGTTGATTTTTTTGCCCAAGTCTTCATGAGACAGCCCAAGTTTCTCTCTGGCAGCGCGAATTTTGGTTTGATAATCTTCAACGACTTCTGTGGTAATTGCAACTTGGGGAACGGATGATTTTTTCTGCACCATACTTACTGGAACAGCTGTTCTTTTTGGTGCAATTGATGTGGCTGCCGTTGCTTTTTTTCTTTCTATTTCAGCTTCTTCTTGTGGCAGAATTACTTTTCCATGTTTAGAGCACTCCGCACAAACGGTCAATCTTGCACCTTCAATTATTGCTCGTATGGGGTCGGAATGTATTTTTCGTCCACAAACTTCACATCGCAAGGTAACTTTTTCACCTTTTCATTGTCTTTATTAAATTGATAAGTTTATACTTATCGAATCATCAGAAAAAAATGAATGGTGCATTAAGCATGGACAGCACACTTGATAAAGTCAGAAGCATCGCAGATTACCAGTTCGGGCAGGGCGCAGGCAACACGCTGTTCCCTGAAAACATCCAAATCGAATACTCAAAACGCACAGGCAGAATACGCTACATAAACCACCACGGCGAACGTTTAGCAACCCTGCGACCTACCGATGGACTCTACTCCTTAAGTATCAAAGCCGCCAAAACCCTCGCAGAAAGCCTGCCATCAGCCAGATGCTTTGTAACAGTACAAACCGATGTTTCCAAGTATATTGCTGAAGGCGGAGACGTTTTTGCGGTTCACGTTGTAGCTGTTGATGAGGAGCTTCGTGCCAGAGATGAAGTGGTTGTTTTGGATGAGCAGAAACAGGTGTTGGCAGTTGGCCGGGCAGTTCTGTCAAGTGCAGAAATGAAGGCTTTTAGAACTGGGGTTGCAGTGAAAGTGCGGCACGGTATCAAAAAATAGCTGCTGAACAATTTTAGTGGAAAAGCTGAAGGCTGCCAGCTACTCTAGTTGGCAAGAGAAAGAAGTATTATACTGGTAGTCTTCAACTTTTCCACCGCAAAAGGCGAACCAATTTTTTCATTTAAGGATTTTTGTCAAGGTTTCTTGACTAAGCCAAGTCAAACTTTCTTGACTAAACCAGAAGGCAACATCTATAAACATAAACAACAACTAAATCATTCAATCTTGGTGAAGTCTTATGCATAGACGCATTAATCCTCGTGAACAGAAACGTATGATGTAGCGTATGGGCATGAACATGGATGCGGTTTCCGACGTTAAACAGGTCATTATTCAAACCGCAAACAAAGACATCGTGATTGAGGAACCTGAAGTTATGATAATGAATGTTCAGGGACAAAAAATGTACCAAATCATCGGTGGAGACGTCAGCGAACAAGCCCCCGGGCAAACTCTGAAGGCAGAAGCAAAACCAGCTTTTTCTGAAGAAGATGTCCAGTTGGTTGCTGACCAAACAGGCAAAAGCCTAGAACAAGCCAAAGAAGCATTGCAGGAATGTGCTGGAGACTTAGCAAAGGCTATTTTACTGCTTCAATCCTAAATTTTCCTTATTCCTTTGTCTGTACGTCTAACTTTAGAAAACAGTTTCGTAGCTTCTTTAGCGTAGTAAAAACTGGTGTCGGCGTAACCGCTGATTAAACTGGTTCTTCTGGTGGCAGTGGACTGTTTGGTTTTTTCTCGCGAATTAGTATAAGGATTGTTACAGCTATTGCTGCAATTACACCAATGGCAACAACGATATAACTTGATGGTATTCCTGTGGTTTCAGGTGGCGACGTAGCAGTCGGTGTTGCTGTGACTGGAGGGGTTGCTGTTGCTGGCGGCGGGGTAGGTGTTTGAGTTGGTGTTGCTGTGGGTGTTGGTGTAGGTGCTTCGCCAACATTGGTTATACTTAGTGATTTTACTGCTGACAGGTTTTGTCCTTTGAACAGTAAACCTTGTGAGCCAACTACCAAAAGCCTGGATGCTTCGCCGTTTGGAAGCGCTGTGCCGTTTGCAAATTGATATGCCACCATTATCGTCAAGGGCAAAAGTGGTGTCGTTTCTTCACCTGTACTGTTATCGTAAACTGTGTATTGTGGTGAAATATTAAATCCATAAGCTACTTGGGCGTAGCTAAATGTCATGTTGGCTCCGTCGTCTCCCTCTGTTTGCACTGTAACATTTTGGTAGGGTTCCAATGTGTAACCTGCAACTATGCAGAGTTGATAAAGCGAGACGCCCTGATACTCTCCAGCGTAAAGCTCTGAATCTAACACGTATCCTCCCCAATTGATTGTTGGAATAAACGTGGACGTGTCATTTATGTTACTTAGACTGTGCTCTGCCCCGTTTGGACCATAAACAATTATCTCTTCTGGTGCAGTTGCTTGTGCTAAAGGAGCAGTTGAAAATAATACAGCAGTAAAAAGCATTAAGAAAAGCATAATACTCATGCTTGTTATTATTTTATTTTTCTTCAATTTGTTAACTCTCCTGATTATTTTGAAATGGGCTTCTGAATAAAAGCTTTACTCAAAAGACACTAAAACAAATCGCCGTCTAAATGGAAAAATTTTAATCCAGCCATGAAAGGCATGATAATCAGGGATTATCACGGTAAAAATGGAAATAATAAGCATAGGAAACGAACTACTTATAGGAAAAATTCAAAACACAAATGCTTTTTGGCTCTCTAAACAGGCAACACAATTAGGCGTTAACGTAACAAGAGAAACAACAATCCCCGACATTATTGACGTAATCGCTCAAACCCTCAAAGAAACAATCCGGCGTAAACCTCAATTCATAATAACCACAGGCGGACTGGGACCAACTTTTGATGACAAAACCTTTGAGGCAGTCGCAAAAGCTCTCAACCGACCCTTAGAAGTCAACCCCGAAGCCCTAAATTTTGTCAAAGAAAAATGCGAAACCTACGCCAAAAAACACGGTCTTCCCATCATAGAAATGACGCCGCCCAGAATCAAAATGGCTGCTCTCCCACAGGGAACACAACCAATCAACAACCCTGTTGGAACTGCTCCTGGTTTACGTGTGGATTTGGAGAGTGTAATGTTGTTTGTTTTGCCTGGTGTTCCTTTGGAGATGGAGGCAATTTTTAATGAATCCATCGCTCCTCTTCTTAAGAGTGCTGTGGGTGAATTGAGGTTTTTTGAGCGGAGCCTTTTTGCAGATTGTATCGCGGAGGCTGCTTTAGCGCCGCTGATTGATGCTGTTATGAGGGATAATGCGGCGGTTTACCTTAAGTCTCATCCCCTGAAAGTGGGTGAAACGTTTCGGGTTGAGTTGCACCTGACTCTGAGTTGCTCTGGAGATGGCGTGGAAAAACTGCAAAAAGCCGCTGGTCAACTTGCTAAGCTTATTGAACAGCATGGGGGCAAACCCTCCTTTAATGAGTAAACTTAATCTGCATTAGACCTTACTAATTTAGGGTTTAACAGTGTCGTTGACAAATGAAAAGACAAATCTCTAAAGCAGTCACTATGCTTGTAGTTTTGGTTTTTGTTATTTCAATGATTCCGCTGTCAACTGCACAGGGTGCTACAACGCTGACTTATCGTCTAACTGAGCATCCAAACGACCAGAAAACCTACACTCTCACGGTGACTATACCCGACACGTTACTTGAGGAGTATCAACAAAAAAACCACCGTTTATCCTTCCTAAGTGACTACCCCAAATTTGTAACTCCGTATGCTCTTCAGCCAATAGCTGATGCACTGTGGGAAATCTACCAAAATGATGAAGACTTCACAAACGGCGTCCTTCAAATCGTACATCAAATAAGCTACGAGGCGTCAGGTCCAGGTGAATACCCTGTAGAAACAATGGTTAACGATGTAGGCGACTGCGACCTTCTATCCCAAATTGCTGCATCCATCCTGCAAGCTGGCGGAATAGACGTTGTTTTTCTATTTTATGAACGCAAAGATGACCAAAACCGTAATCAAAATCATCTGCAGATAGGGGTGCATATTCCAAATCCTCCCGTATACTCCCGATATAACGTAACAAGCATCACCTATAACGGAGAAAAATATTACATTGGAGAATCTACTGGTGAAAACTGGCAGTCTGGATGGCGAATTGGTGAGTGCCCACAAGACCTCATTGGCGCTCCTGTAGAAATTGTTAACATTGATGAATCTGAAAGAACAGGAATGCAAACTGTTTCTGCAAGTCTACATGGTCAAGAAGAATCCTGTTTGAGTTTGACCCTTTCAGAACCAGCCCTGTATCAAAACAGTCCCTTAGTGATTGCTGGTCAAATTGCTCCTGTTCTTGCTAATCAAAACATAACCTTGTTTGCGGAGGGGTCAGGTGACCAATGGTTTGAGGTTGGTTCAGTTTTAACTGGTGCTGATGGCAAATTTGTGTTTGAGTGGAACCCGCAAAATATTGGCTTTTATCGGTTGCAAGCGTTTTGGTCTGGAAACAGTCAATACTGTGGTTCAAGCAGCTCTCAAAAAGGCGTGGTCATATTGCCAGATATAACTTATCTTTTGATTGGCGCTATCACCATAACTTTAAGCATATTGGCTGGGTTCTTTTTGGTTCTCAATTTTTCTCGTGGACACAAAGAAGAAAAATTGGGTTTTACTTCAACTGATAAGCCGCTTTATCAGCCGCCTGGTGAACCGTGAAACGGCACATCTTCCCAGAGCATCTTCCACCAGTCTTCTTCAGTAATTGTCTCACCTTTCACAATAATCTCAAGCAGTGACTTTAGTAATGCATGATGCTTATACTCATCACTTAATATAGACCGCAACAGAAAAGCTACTTTTTGATTTTCAAGAGTAGGCAAAACCTTCTCTATCAGCTTGATTAATTCGGTTTCCATGTCGATGTGTTTCTGAACCAGCTTCTTTTGCTCATCAAGGTTTTCCTGTGTCAATGCCGTAGATGTTTGGGTTAGAAGTACGTGTGCTGCTGTGTAGAGTTCTGCATGTTTCACAGAATCCATCGAGACACCCTTAAGCACACCTTTAACCACGGGGTTTTTGATGTTGCCAAGAGACTTCTCCAAGGACTCCACAATCGCATTCTCGTTCTCAATTTGCTTTTTAATAAAAGCCAAGAGTTCCTCATTCTTGTTTGCTGTCACAATAAATCGCCCAATAAAATAAACTGCGGATAATGAATAAGGCTTTCGGAAACCCTACTCAACCTTCACTTCCCGCAAATTCTTATAATCCAAAACCACCGCTACCCCTTTTTCCCTAAAAGAAGCATCCAACTCTGAATCACCCGTATCAACCTTCAAACTACTCAACCTGTCCAGCTTGCTTTTTGTTGCAATCACTGTGATGTTTTCCATGCCGACTTTTCGGATGACTTTGGCGCTGATTTGCTGGTTTCCCCGTCCAAAAACGAACCCTTGCCCTCCAATTGGGGTCACAATAATTCTGACAGGTTTGCCTTCGATGGCGTTTAGGATTTGTTGCTCATTAACGTCTCTTGCAACGATTTTTTTGTTTTGAAAAATATCCACGCCCAGCAGCGTTTTTTTCTCGTCGAGCAGGTCGCTGACGGTTCGTGTGGTGGTTCCTGGACCCAAAATGTAGAGCACCTCAGGCTTCATCTCCTCTATAATGTACACTGCAATGGCGGCTTGATTGCGAACCTCATCCTCAGTCATGGGGCTCTCCATCTTGTTACCCTGAATCAGATGCGGCTCAAAGGGGCTAAGCATATAACCGTAAAGCTCCGCAGACATGCGCCCCTCGCGGAAAGCCTGCTCATTAATGTCCATAACCTCCGCCTCATGCAGGGGTAAATTGGCAAACAAAAACCTCAACGTGACTCTCGCAGCAGCTTGGGGTGTAATTGCGAAAATTGCACTGTGCATTTTTACGCCTGTGGGCACTCCCAGCACGGGAACCTTCAGGTCAACGGCTTTTTGGATGTCGCGGGCTGTGCCGTCTCCACCGCAGAAAACCAGCAGGTCCACCTTGGCGTTTAGGATTTGGTTGGCGACGCTTTGCGTGTCTTGTGCGTTGGTGTCTGATTTTTCTTCACCCACCACCCTGTAGGAGAAGCCCAAGTTTTTGGCTTGTGTTTCGCCCATGTTGCCTGCGCCTACAATCAAGTTTAGGTGTTCTTTGGCTTGAGTTATGCTTGAGAGGAAAAGTTCGGCTTTGGCTGGCGCGACAGGTTTGGCTCCAAGCGTGATTGCTTTGTTTAGGATTTCTTTGCCGTCGGTTCCTTTTAGTCCTACGGCTCCACCCATGCCTGCAACAGGGTTAACGATAAAGCCGATGGTTTTGCTTGGGAGATTTTCCATACTCAATAGTTGTCACTGTGGCTATAAATGAGTTGAGAAAATAAAAAAGAAAAAAATGATAAAAGTGGGTTTAGGTTGGTGTGCAGCCGATGAACTTGTTTGAGACATCGTTTAGCCATGGGTACAGCTTGCGCAGTTTATCCATTGACTCCGCGACTTTCTCAGCGGGGTACTCATACGGTTGCAGTCTGCCTGCAAAGTACTCCTCATAGGCTGACATGTCAAAGAATCCATGACCCGTCAAAGCAAACATCAAAGTTTTTTCTTCGTTCTTTTCTTTGCATCGTAATGCTTCGTCGACGACGGCTTTGATTGCGTGAGCGGCTTCGGGTGCAGGAATTATGCCTTCTGAGCGCAGGAAGATTTTTGCTGCATCAAAAGCTTCAACTTGGTTGACTGCTTTGGTGCTGATTTGTTTTGCTTTTGCTAGGGCGCTGATGGTTGGTGCGATTCCGTGATATCGAAGTCCGCCTGCATGGATGGGTGCTGGCATGAAGTCATGTCCTAGCGTGTGCATGGGCACGAGTGGGGTGATTTTGGCGGTGTCGCCGTGGTCGTAGGTGTAGTATCCACGGGTAACTTTGGGGCATGCTGTGGGTTCAACGGCGATGAACTGGGTTTGTTTGGGTGCTTTTTTGGAGACTTTGTCATGGTAGAATGGCCAGAATAAACCACTAAAGCTGCTGCCTCCGCCTATGCATCCGTAAATTGCATCAGGATAATCTTCCACAGTTGCCAGTTGCTTTTGGGCTTCTAGACCTGCAACGGTTTGGTGCATACAGACATGGTTAAAGACGCTGCCTATGGTGTAGTTGGCTTTTTTGCCTGTGTTTTCGCTGTTTAAGCTGTCTTCTACTGCTTCACTGATGGCGATGCCAAGGCTGCCTTTATTGTCTGGGTCTTCGGCTAAAATTTTTCTGCCTGCCTCGGTTTTGTTGCTTGGGCTGGCGACGCATTCTGCACCAAAAGCGTTCATCATGGCTTTGCGGTATGGTTTTTGGTCAAAACTTGCGCGAACCATGTAAACGGTTGCTTCCAATCCGAATGTGTTTGCTGCAAATGAGAGCGCGCTTCCCCATTGTCCTGCGCCTGTTTCGGTGGTGACGCGGGTGATGCCTTCTTTCATGTTGTAGTAGGCTTGGGGTACGGCGCTGTTGATTTTGTGGCTTCCAGGTGGGCTGACGCCTTCGTATTTGTAGTAGATTTTTGCAGGCGTTTTCAGTGCGGCTTCCAGTCGCAGGGCGCGGAAGAGTGGGCTGGGTCTCCAGATGCGGTAGACATCGCGTACTTCGTCTGGAATGTTTATCCAGCGTTCTTGGCTGATTTCTTGTCCGATGATTTCTTTGGGGAAAATTTTTGGAACTATTCCGACTCCGGGTTCTTTGGTTGCGGGGTCGATGAATGGAGGAAGAGGGTGAGGTAGGTCTGGTACGACGTTGTACCATTGTTTGGGTATGTCTTCCTCTTTGAGTAGGATTTTCTTTTGAGGTTGCATTGTTTCACCTGTGCGTAAAATGAATGTACTTTTGTGCTTTATTTAAGGCTTTTGTGTACATTAATGTACGTGAAAGTCAACATTTTTATACGCCAACCAACCAAACATACACGACAACACATGTGGCAAAACATAACCCAACAACTCCAAGACTACCCCGAACGCCTCAAAGTAGCCCGCGTCCTAATAGAAAACGGACTATGCATCAAAAACAACAAAATCTACCTCAACCAAATCGAAATCCCACCCGTCCGCATCGCACGAGCCGCAGGAGTCGACCGCCGAACCGTCAACGAAACCCTAAACACCATCAAAACAATCCCCGAACTCCAACTCATCTTCGAAGGCATACGCCCCGCAGGACTCAGTCTCAAAGAAATCGCCAAACACATCAATCTGGGTGTGCTTGAAATTTCTGTAGACGACCCCCGTGTAGCAGGCATATTAGCCAGCTCCTCTAACATTCTCAATCAGGCAGGCTTAAGCATACGCCAAGCCATCGTAGACGACCCCGAACTAAGCCCAGAACCAAAACTGACCCTAATTGTGGAGAAAAAAGTACCCGGCGAAATCATCCCGGAAATTCTGAAGATTCCCGGAGTAGCCAAAGTTTCCGTGTATTAATCATTCTCTATTTTGTTGGTGACTATTGATTTTCTTGCTCCTATTTGCTGTCTATTAGGCTCCTAATAGCCAATCATTGCAGAAAGGATAGAGAGAGGTCAAAGTCTATTTGGTTCCTATTAGAAAGTCAATGCAGAAACTATAGAGGGGGACGCATTATTGGTGTTTTTTCAAGCTATTAATGCGCCCTTTCAGGTAAACACGCTATCGCCAAAAAGGTTCCGATTGATGCACAATTTCTTTGCCTTTTAACCGCTTCATTGGGTTGTTGTTAGAAAAATTTATATGGGTAAGGTGTTTTGTTGTTGTGCGCATTTAAGGAGGATTATTACTTGTCATCTTACCCAACTCAGGCTGGTGGCGTTCCAGTTGTCGTCCTAAAAGAAGGTTCACAACGTTCTCGCGGAAGAGAAGCTCAACACGCCAACATAACAGCCATTAAATTTGTCGCCGAATCAGTGCGAAGCGCACTTGGACCCAAAGGCATGGACAAAATGCTCGTGGACAACTTTGGCGATGTAACAATCACAAGCGACGGAAGAACCATCCTAGACGAGATGGATATACAAAACCCCGCAGCTAAAATGCTCGTGGAAGTAGCCAAAGCACAAGACAACGAAGCCGGCGACGGCACAACCAGCGTCGTAATCATCAGCGGCGAACTTTTAGCCAAAGCAGAAGAACTCACAGAAAAAAACATTCACCCAACCGTAATTGAAGATGGCTACAAAAAAGCCGCCGAAAAAGCCCTTGAGGTTTTAGAAAAAATCGCGATACCAGTTGATTTAGAAAAATCAGACTTTCTAAAGAAAGCCGCCGAAACCGCAATGGGAAGCAAAATCGTTGCTGAACACAAAACGTATCTTGCAGACATCGCCGTTAAAGCCATGCTTGCAACCGCCCAAAAACAAGCAGATGGCAGATACAAAGCTGATGTTGACGATGTGAAGGTGGAAAAGAAAGTCGGCGAATCACTCCAAGCAACCACACTAATTAACGGCATAGTTTTAGACAAAGAAATTGTTCACTCAGGCATGCCCAAACGCATCGAAAACGCCAAAATTGCGCTTCTAGATGCTTCCATAGAGAATGAGAAAACAGAGTTGGATTCAAAACTCAGCATAGAGAGCCCAGAAAAAATGGTTGCTTTCCTTCATGAAGAAGAAGTTATGCTGGAAAACATGGTTAAAAAGATAATTGATTCAGGCGCAAACGTTGTCGTTTGCCAAAAAGGCATTGATGACTTGGCGCAGCATTTTCTTGCAAGAAAAGGAATAGTTGCAATCAGACGCGCCAAAAAATCTGATATGGAAAAACTCTCCAAAGCAGTCGGCGCCAACATCCTAAGCAACCTTGACGCGCTCTCCGCTAAAGACTTAGGCGAAGCAAGCATCGTTGAGGAACGAAAAGTTGGCGATGACAAAATGACCTTCATTGAAGGATGTAAGCATCCTCGTTCAGTCACCATCCTAATCCGCGGCGGAACAATGCGTATGACCACAGAAGCCGAACGCAGCATACACGACGCACTATGCGTAGTAAAAGACTTGCTACTTGAACCAAAAATCGTTGCTGGCGGAAGCGCTCCAGAAATGGAAATGGCAACTGCGCTCAGGAATTATGCACAAACCTTGCCGGGACGTGAACAGCTCGCAGTCAAAGTTTTCGCAGACGCCCTCGAAGCCATACCCACAACACTTGCAGAAAACGCAGGCTTTGACCCAATCGACATTATCTCCGAACTGCGCTCAAAACATGCAAAAGGCGAAACATGGGCTGGTCTTGAAGTGCTCTCAGGCAAAATCGTGGACATGACAACAACTGATGTCTTTGAACCGCTATCAGTAAAGAAGCAAATCATAAAATCCGCAAGCGAAGCAGCCTCAATAACTCTACGAATCGACGATGTTATTGCATCAGAGAAAATGAAGGCGCCACCAACTCCACCAGGAGGCGCAGGCGGAATGGGCGTTGGTGGAGGATATCCAGGAGGATTCTAAAAGTTGTCAAACCAAACCGTTAATGTAGGTCCCCCAAAAATCACGCGATTTGAAAAAGCCAGAATCGTGGGCGCTCGTGCGCTTCAAATCAGCATGGGAGCACCTATACTTGTTGATGCTGACGAAAGCATCTCAAACCCCATCGACATTGCACTTAAAGAATTAGCCGCGGCAATTCTGCCTATTACCATTCGCAGAACACTGCCCGACGGGACTTTCCAAGATATTCCGCTTAAATGGCTCTCTTAAGCCATTTTTCTAACTATTTTTAGCTACTTTTTAATGTTATATTGCTCAGTTTATTTTGTAGTAGTTTGATGTTGCTGGGTTGTATGCTTTTATTTCAGGTAAGAGTTTAAATCTGGTATCCAGCATGCATTCTGATATTGCAGGTATGTGACTGTTATGGCTAAAGATGTAGTGCTAATCGTAGGTTTAGGCGAAGTAGGGCAATCCCTTTATGAAATCATAGATGAAACAGAAAAATTCGATGTTTATGGCTTAGACGCTGACCAGCAAAAACAGCAAGCCATCGCCGGCAACCGAACACCACCCACAAGCATTGATGTTATGCATATCTGCTTTGGATGCGCGGTACAGGAGAAATTCCAAGCCCTCACAGTTGAATACATCAAAAAGATCCAGCCTAAACTCACAATCATAGACAGCACTGTTCCTCCAGGCACAACACAGAATATTTTTGAACAAACCAAAGCGGCTCTGGTTCATTCGCCAATTCAGGGCATGCACAAAACGCTTGAAACCATGAAGTCTGACATAAAATTCTGGAACAAATACGTTGGTCCCACCTCGCATCAAGCTGCACAGTTAGCAAAGGAGCATTTTGAAAAAGTCGGCTTAACCGTTAAGGTTCTGGCAGGTACAGTTGAAACAGAACTCTCCAAGCTCTACGAGACAGTGTACATGGCTTGGATGATAACTTTTTTCCAAGAAGCCCACCGTGCCGCACGCAAATTTGGTGCAGATTTTGAGCAAACTGTGGAGATGATAGAGGACATTCAACGTGCCAAACTCAATAAGCCCCTGCAATATCCAGCTTTTATCGGCGGGCACTGCTTAATCCCCAACACGAAGCTTTTGCTCAGTGTTTACGATTCCGATTTGCTACGGGATATGCTCAAGTCAAATGAGAAACGCCAAAAAGAAATGCAAGACCCCTCCGTTGCTGAAGAAGTGGAAAAAATCAAGAAACGCAGCGAAAAACTCCAGCAGGAACTGCTAAAAAAACTTGGCTCTTAATGCGGACTTGAGGCAGGTCTTTGAGCTCTTAGCAGTCCAAGCATGTAATACAGCCTAACCAATGGGTGAATGTAAGCTATTGAGGGTTCTTTGGTTTTAAACGCCACAAAAACCCCTGTAAATGGCGAGGTGAAGAAGCGGTATATTATGCCGAATTTGGTAACTGGTGGGGCACGGTTGGTTTCGGATTCGATGCGTTTCCAAATCTCATACAGCTGAGTGCCATACCAGAATTGGTGATGAAGCTCCTGCATTAAACCCTTGCGCATGTGAATTGATTGCACATTATAGTCAACAATCCACTGATAACCCGCTTCATGCAGCTTATAAGCTAAAATCGTGTCCACGCCCGCGTTAACCGGCATTTTTGGGAACCCCCCGATTTCCCGCATAACTTTGGTTTTGTAAATGGTATTATCCAACGTTTTACCCAGAGTGAACGCAGACATCTGCCTAGACCGCAGCCACGATGCCAACTGAGCCTCGCCACGGTACTTTTTAGCCACATACATCTGAAGGTTTTTTACTCCACGAGGTTTGTCTGCAAAACGCATTCCTGAAGCCGCCGCAACCTTGGGGTCAGATAGCAATTGAGGAATCTTTTTCCACCACTGTGGGTTCAAAAACAGGTCTTGCTCAAAACTGATAAAATCTTCAGCTTCTACATGTTTTAGGGTGGTGTTTGCGCCATCGCTTATACCTTTGCCCTCGTTTGAGACAACTGTCCACCCAAATGCTTTGGCAATTTCTCTGGTTTTGTCGGTGCTTCCGTCGTCAGAGACGATTTTTTTGCCCACGTACTCTTTGGGGACTGCGTGCTCGATTTGTTTGAGCACCACTGGCAGGGTTGCCTCTCCATCTTTTGTCCACATTACCAAGTCTACCTTGCCAATCACGCAATTAACCCCAAAGTTAAACGCAACAGAGAAGAAACTATTATTTAAAAATAAAGCAGTTGCTCAATTTTTTTTGGAAGCCTGTTTTCTCCAGTTTATTTCGCTACTGATGTGATAGTAGCGGATTAAGGGGTAAGCATAGATGACTTTGGGGCAGTTCTTTTTTATTGCAATCTGCAGGGCTCGGATGGGGCTGGTGATTAATATTCGAAACAGTTTAAGTAAATTGTTATCTGGCTTTCTTGTGGGGCAATATGGGGTTCTAGAGCATAACTCGTTAAGCTTGTATTCATGTTCAACTGCGCCGCGAAAATTGCTTCTGATGTGGTCAGAAACAACTTCTGTATCTATTACCCAACGATAAGGCGTCTTGGTCTGAATAAATTTCATCAGCACGGTGTCAGTGCAGAGTTTGCAAATATCGGGAAAACCGCCAACTGAACGCACCACTTTGGTTCGGAACAAATTGTTGTCCATACTGACCAGCAAAGAGCGTTTAGCGGGGTCACCGTACTGCCACTGATCGAGCAAACGTAAAACCGGGTTTGTGGGTATTCTGATGCCCTGTGCACACGCAACGTTAGGGTCATCTAAGTGCTTGGAAATTTTTGTCCACCACTCCCTTGTCAAAACAACATCTTGTTCTACGCTGACAAAAAATTCCTGATCCACGTGACTTAAGGCTTCGTTGGCTCCACTTGATATACCGCTTTTCGGGTTCGGATACACTGTCCAACCAAAACGTTTAGCAATTTCTGGTGTGCCGTCTGTGCTGTGGTCGTCAACCATGATTTTGTGGCAGATGCGCTCGCGAGGAATAACTCTGTCGATTTGTGCAAGTACAGTGGGCAGGTAGGCTGCGCCGTTTTTTGTCCACATGACTATGTCAACGTTGCCAACCATTTCAGAACATCCAAAGAGCAGTTAAGTAACCTATAGAGGACGACTGTTATTTAAAAATAATAGGACAAAGTTTATGATATGTTTGTTACTGTTTGGGAATTACCATTTTTTTAACATAAGTTTTAATGTCCTCTGATTCGCCGTAAACTACAAGTTTGCCGTCTTCTTGAGGTATAATTGAAAGGTTTAGTTCCTGTGCTAGCTGCCTTAACCGTTCCGTGGGTAACTCCTCAATGGGTTCAACTCTTATCCATTTTTGGTTTCTGGGTACACCTGCAACAAACTTGTTTTCGTCTTCTTTTCGGCTTGAGCAGGTTGGGCAAACGGGGCATTTTGTTTCTTCTAGTTCCCTCAAAAACGTATCGGTGTATTCTGCTCCAAAAATCTCTTCTGTTTTGTTGATTATGAAGGCTTCAACTATGTCGAGGCATTCTTGGGATTTTGCTAATGATTCGCCGCTGCCTTTTTCTGCTGGCGAAATTTCCAGCATGCATTTGGCTGCACGTAAATCAACCATTATGTTTGCTGGGATTTCTACTCCTTTTTTTGTTAGTGTTATGGTCATGTCTTCAAGGATTTTCCAGGTTGCCGCGTTACTCATAACTTCACCCTAAGCTAGAATGGTAACTTAAAGAGTTTAAGCGTATCTGCGTCTTAGAAAAAAATAAATCATAAACTCGCTTTCCTTATAATATACAAGGTGGCTTGTTTTATGGATGATGAAAAACAGCAAACCGTGCCCTCACCAACAGGGTTTATGCAGTTTGAAAACGGTGCACTGTTTAAGGAACAGCTTGCTGCAATGCTAAATTTTTTACCTGTAGAAATCACTTTCATCGACGAAAACGACACAGTGCGCTACTTTAATCAGCCACAAAAAATGATTTTCATGCGAACCAAAGCCATCATCGGCAGAAAAGTGCAGAACTGTCACCCAGCCAAAAGCCTCGATACCGTAAATAAAATCGTGGAATCCTTCAAAAACGGCAAAAAAAGCTTGGCTGAGTTTTGGATAAACCTAAACAACCGTATCATCTACATCCGCTTCTACGCCATCAGAAACCCCGCAGGAAAATATTTAGGTACAATGGAAGTGGTGCAAGATATCACTGAAGCCCGTGCTTTGCAAGGTGAGCGGCGACTGCTGGATTGGACAGATTAGTTTTGTTGTTTCTCTTTTTCTTTCTCGTTTAGTGTTTTTGCTAACCGTTTTGTGTTGTCTTTGGGTTCCACCAATTCCTGAACCAGTTTGTATTGGCGTTGGTAGATGTGACAGTTTTTGCTGTGGAAAATCAGCTTACCCGTTTTCAAATTCAACCCGCCGCGCTCATTGATTTCTGCAACAAACGCTTCATTGAAAAGTTGTAGTCCTGCAATGTTTGCTGGTAATCCGCCGTAGGCGTCCCAGCTTCGGAAGTAGCAGGTTAGGTGCATTTGGTTGTCAAGGATTTCCGTGTCAATTAGGCTTAGGCAGGGTGGCTCACTTTTTTTGTGGCTGGCATCATATTTTTCTATGTCTCCGGGTAAACGGATGACCATGGTGACTTGTCGGTCTCTTTGCTCTTCCGCATACCGTTTCACGACTTCTTCAATTTGGTTTATTGGTTTGTTTAGTCGGCTGCCGTAAGTGTAAACTTCGGTTTCTTCACATTCGCCACTCCACAAATATTCAAGCGCGTAACCCTGCACGTACTTGAAATCGCATGGTGCCTTATCACTGACCAGTGGACGGTTTTCTGGGTGGGCGATTTCGATGGAGAGGTTGAGTTTTTTGGTTTCGGTTTCCTCAGAGCCAAACCCGACTTTGAATATGTCACCTTCCTTCCATATTGTGTTTAAAACTTTGAACCATGCATCTGGGCAATCAAATGCGGAAATCTTTACGTGCTTCAAACAGTTTATCCCTCAACGTACCCTCTAATAGGCTATCTTTTGTTCTGGCAAGATATAAAACTGGCGTAATTAAGAAAAACAACGTTTAGGTTAGGAGTTACCTTTCTTTTTGTATCTGCGTTTGTGTGCCTATAAATAAAGGGGATATAGAAAACAGCAAGTTATCCGCCTCTATTTCGGGGTTGCTATTGTTGGGTTTATTCTGTGTTTGAGAAAAATTTATATCTTAAATAGTCGGTTGTTTTCGTTACACTAAAATCCAAGTTATAATTGGTGAAAAAGTTATGTCTCAAGGCTCAAACATTCCCGTTCTAGTATTAAAGGAAGGCACAGGTAGATCAACTGGCCGTGAAGCCCAACGAAACAACATTATGGCAGCAAAAATTGTTGCAGAATCAATCAAAAGCACCCTTGGTCCATGCGGCATGGACAAAATGCTCGTATCAGGCATAGGTGACGTTGCAATCACTAACGATGGCGCAACCATAATGAAAGAGCTTGACGTACAGCACCCAGCAGCTAAAATGCTCGTGGAAGTAGCTAAAGCGCAAGACAACGAAGTTGGTGATGGAACCACAACTGCAGTGGTTTTAGCAGGTGAGCTTCTCGCTAAAGCTGAAAGTCTGCTTGACCGAAACGTTCACCCAACCGTTATCATCGAAGGCTACAAAAAAGCTGGCGAAAAAGCCCAAGAAATCCTCAACCAAATGGCAATCCCAGTCAAAATAACCGATGAAGAACTTCTCCAAGAAGCCGCAATCACCTCATTATCAAGCAAGGGCGTAACCATCTCCGTCTTTGCCAAGATGATTGTTGAAGCAGTCAAACAGGTAACTGAGGAAGTCGGTGGCAAAAACGTAGCTGACATTGACCTAATCAAAGTGGTCAAAAAACACGGCAAAAGCCTCGACGAAACTGAACTCGTCAAAGGAATGGTAATTGATAAGGAAATTGCCAGCAGCCAAATGCCCAAACTCGTCGAAGACGCCAAAATTGCCCTACTAAACAGCAAAATGGAAATCGAGAAAACCGAGTTTGACGCAAAAATCAACATTGAAAGCCCAGAACAAATGCAGCTCTTCCTCGACGAAGAAGAACGAATGCTAAAAGAAATGGTAACCAGCGTCACCAAAGTTGGCGCTAACGTGGTTTTCTGCGAAAAAGGCATCGACGATTTAGCCCTGCACTTCCTGGCAAAAGCAGGTGTACTTGCAGTTAAGAGCCTAAGTAGCAGTGACACAGAGAAGATGGCACGGGCAACAGGCGCAAAAATCGTTTCAAACCTCAAAGACCTAACCGAAGACGCCCTAGGCAAAGCCAAACGTGTAGAGGAAGTCAAAATCGGTGACGACAAACTCCTCTACGTACGCGAATGCCAAAACCCCAAAGCAGTAACCATCGTAATCCGCGGCGCATCAAATAATGTCATTGACGAAGCCGAACGCAGCCTACACGACGGATTATGTGTTGTCCGAAATGTTATCGAGGACGGCAAAATCGTTGCAGGTGGCGGTGCACCAGAGGCAGAACTCGCCAAGAACCTTCGCGCTTACGCAGTCAAAGTTGGCGGACGAGAACAACTTGCAGTTGAAGCTTTCGCCGAAGCAGTTGAAGCAATCCCACTAACATTGGCAGAAAACGCTGGCTTAGACCCAATTGACATAATGGTAGCATTGCGTTCAGAGCATGAGAAAGCTGACACTGCAACCTTTGGCATCGACGTCACAACAGGCAAAATCAAAAACATGATAGACCTCAAAATCGTTGAGCCACTACGTGTTAAACAGCAAGTCATCAAATCCGCAACCGAAGCCACCAACATGATACTGAAAATCGATGACCTCATCAGTGTCAAAGGCGGCGGAAAGATGCCCCCAATGCCCCCAGGAGGAATGGGAGGCATGGGTGGTATGGGCGGTATGCCTGGCATGGGCGGAATGCCCTACTAAACCCCTTCCGATTTTTTGGGAATTTTTTGTTTTTCTTTTCTTCATAAATTCTTCTGATACTTGAGGAGTTAGCGCTTTACCGTAAGCCATATTTACCCCAACAGATAGAACCAAGAAACATTAAATCAAAATTGAATGGAAGGGAATTATGGCTTGGATGAAGTTTTAGAAATGCTTACTAAAATGACAAAACGTGTTCAGAAAACAGCTGATGACTCAAAAGAGGCAGTTTCAAAGCAAGCGCCAGTGTATGACAAGGTTTTGCAGTCTGCGCAATCCACGCAGGAACAGAAAACTTGCGCTTTTATCGCTAAAACCCTTGACCTTTACCGTCTTGAACGCTTAAACTCGCAGCTAAGCCTCCTGTATGCACTTCAAATTTTTGCTTTCAAAGTAAAAGTTCTAGATATCTCTGTTGACAACATCAGCGAGCAACTGGCAAAATCGGGTGCGTTGGAGAAAACAGCTGAAATTGAGCATATTAAAAAGAATATTGACGCGCTCAAAATCCTAATTGAGGCTCATTATAAGTCAACGAAGGAAATTCATGATAACCAAACTAACTTGAGCTATATTCACTAAAGGGAAAAAATAAAGGGCAGGTTAATCCTGCTTTATAGGCTTTTTTATAACTTTTCCCAACTGCTAACTAAATCAAGAACTTCTTGACCTTGTTTGCCGCCGTAGGTAACCAGTCTTTCTCTTGTAGCTTTCTCAGCGATTGCTGCTTTCTGGAAGTTTTGCATTAGGGCGTCGTTTTCGGTGAGGTAAAGTATACCGTCTGTGCCTGCTCTTGCCATACGAACTGATACTGTTAAAAGTTCGCTTGGGGTTGCTGTTTCTTTGGGGTCGTCGCCTGGACCGATAACGTATAATGCGCAGTTCAGTTTAACGTCTTTGAAGAGTTTCTTGAAGTTGCGTACCAACATTTCCCAGTACCATGGGGTCGCATAGTTCTTGCTGAACATGACAACGAGCATTTCGTCTGTGAGTGGCAGCATGTCGTCAAAGTTAACGCCAAAGCGCTCATAGTTTGTAACTGGGTCTGGAAGAACACCAATAACAAATTTTTTCTTTGCACGATCACGCACACGTTCGCTGACTTGTGCCATATACTCAGTGATTTCTTTGCGTCTCCATTCATACCAGCTTAGACCTGATTTTGCGTGTAGTTCTTTGCAGCGTGGGCATGTGCAGTGTCCGTGTTCTGCGAAGTGGATGCTGTTTAGCCAGACGCCTTGGCTTTTGCGTGCGACTTCTTCGATGTAGTCAAGTTGTTCTGCTCTGTGTTCTGGTTGTGTTGCGCATAGTACGTCCCAGCGAACGTTGTAGTTGTCGTTGGTTCTCCATGCTGGACCTAGAGGTGACTGTGAAATCCAGTCTGGGTGGTTGCGTGCGGCTACGTTGTCTCCGAAGATGGCGATGTTGCTGTGCATGTCTGCTTTTGGTGGCATTCGTCTGCCTACTTCTGGTTTAACTCGGTAAAGGTCATAGTCAAAGCCTGGAACTCTCTTATTTGCTACAAACATGTATGTGCCGAATTTCATCTTGCTTTCTACCTTTTTAGAATCCAAAACGTTTGGCGCTGTTATAAAGTTTTGCTAAATTCCTCTAGTATTGATTGAAACTTTTCTATGTAATAACTAACCCCTCTAAAAGCAGAAATCATGATGCCTGAATTTTTTTTGAGTGTGTTAGAACACTTGTAAGGAATATAATTTCAATAAGAAAATTCAACATTTGGTCGATATAATGCTGTTTTAAGTGGAATAAGGTATGATTTATTAACAGTAGTTTATCAATTGTTTATTAAAATACGTCTAATGCTAGGGGGGTGGGACAAGGAGTAGCTTGGAGCCTAAACGGGCAGATGTCAATTATAACGTGGACATCATACGAGTAACAGCTATTGCACTGGTTATACTTCTCCACTGCTCAAACTTCCCCTACAAATTCATAGACAGTCAAATGACCCTCTTGGACGCTTTTAACTGGTTTACAACTAACACTTATGCTGCATTTGGCGCTCTCGGCGTACCTATGTTTGTTATGCTCACTGGCGCCTTGCTGCTTACACCTGAAAAATCTGATGAACCACTGCGTGAATTTTACAAAAAACGATACAAACGCATCGGGTTACCGTTTATTTTTTGGACAGTAATTTATTTTGCTTGGATTTTTCTAATTCACGAGCAACCGTTAACAGTTTTCAATATCGTGCAGGGCGTACTTACTGGACCCCACAGTATTCTATGGTACATGTACCTGCTTTTGGGGCTCTACGCTGTTACACCTATACTACGCGTTTTAGTCAAAAACCTCAAACACAACCTCTTCACTTACCTGCTTATACTATGGTTTGTAGGCACAGTTGTTCCACATCTTGTCCGAAAAGTCTCAGATTTTAATTTTTACTCAGACATATTTTTCTTTCTTGGCTGGGTAGGCTATTTTCTGCTTGGCATTTACCTTGTGAACTCGAAAGTTCGCCCCACCAAAGCAACTGCTTTCTTGTTGTTGGGTCTTTTGGGACAAATTTTAGGTGATTGGTGGATAACCAGAAACCACGGTGAAGCCGCCACAGGCTTTTTCCACGGATACATGAGCTTTGGTGTAATTTTGGCTTCGATAGGTCTGTTTATTATTTTGATGAGGGTTCCCATAAACCGTTTTGCATCTCATAAAAAATTCAATGACGTAATCGGTTGGATAAGTCAGAACACATTGCCAATGTATTTGGGTCATATTATAGTTCTGGAAACTTTACATAGAGGTCTTTTGGGCTTTTATCTGCCTAAAAGTGGCATTGAAATTTTAGACGTTGCTATGTGGTTTTCGGTTGCGTTCACCTTGACTGTTTTACTTATTTATGTTCTCAAAAAAATCCCGGGTATATCAAAACTGATTGGATAGCGTTTTTGCATTAAATTTTTCAAGCCGTTAATGCCAAGTTAACGGCATAATCTTTTTAGGTTCTTTTCACATAGTCGCAAGTTTAACAAGTAACATAAAGCATGTTAGAGGGCTGCAATGAGTCAAGGGCATTCGCAAAACATTCAAGATGTTATTCAGGGTCAATCTGTGAATCCTGACGTGGGATTGTCCAATGAAGAGGCAGCATTAAGGCTGAAAAAATACGGCAAAAACAGCCTCCTCCAAGAAGAACATGTTCAGTTTCTGGATATTTTCAAAGAAGAAGTCACCGAACCCATGATTCTGCTACTAATCGCCATCGGTGTCCTCTACAGTATTCTTGGCGGCTTAACCGATGCATTAACAATAATCTCTATTATAATCGTACTTGTCTTAGCCGAAGTCTACAACGAGTACCGTACCAAACGCTCCATCTCCGCCCTAAGACAACTTGCCCCGCCAACTGCTCTGGTAATGCGAGGCGGCGAACCTAAAGAGGTGCAAACCTCCGATTTGGTTCCAGGTGACATTTTACTGCTCAAAGTTGGACAGCGCGTCCCAGCGGATGCCCGATTAGTGGAAGCTTACGGTTTGCAGGTTGACGAGTCCTCCCTGACAGGTGAATCGTACCCTGTCTCTAAGGATTCCCAGATTGTTTTGTCAGCTCAAACCCGAATTGCTGAGCAATCCAACATGGTTTTTACTGGAACCATTATTACACGGGGCAGAGCAAAAGCACTGGTTATCTCTACAGGTTTGAATTCGGAACTTGGAAAAATCTCCAAAACAACCAAAACTGTCAAGCCCTCTAAAACCGAGCTACAGTTAGCCATGAAACAACTTTCTAAAACACTGGTTTGGGTAGCTTTGTTCTTTAGCATTCTGATTCCTGTGTTAAGTTTTGCCCGAGGCTTACAGCCCAACCCTGCAGAAGCAGTCCTGTACGGGCTCTCGTTAGCTTTCGTGGTTATCCCTGAGGAACTCCCAATAATAATCACAATGGTTCTGGGTATCGGCGGTTACGCATTAGCCAAAAGAGGTGCTATTGCTAAGCGGTTGCGAGCAGCAGAAACATTGGGCAGCGTCACCATTATCGCTACGGATAAAACAGGTACGCTCACTGAGGGAAAGATGCAGGTTGGGCATCTCTGCTTTGATGGCGAAATGACTTGGACGCGCGATTTTGGACCTAACCAAAAATCCGTTTTGCGAACTGCGTTGCTGGCAAGTGATGCCATAAAAAGTGCTGGTGATAACTTGGTGCTGAGTAATCCGATGTCATCAGCGATTTTTGACCGCTTAATGATGGATGAAAACAATCCGCCAATGGATAATAACTGGGTTCTAAAAGGGGAAGCAAGCTTTGATGATAAACGTAAACTTGCTTCATACATTTACCAGTACGGCAAATCCTCAATAGTCATGACCAGCGGTGCACCTGAAGCATTAATGGCGAAATCATCAAAAATCCTGCTTGGCGGCGAAGAAAAACCGTTAACCCCCGAAGATAAGCAGGTAGCATATAACATAATGGCAAAGATGGCTCAGGCTGGCGAACGCCTAATCGCATTTGGCTATCACCGTTTGTCCGCGGATTCTGATTTTGAGCCTGAACAGCTTGAGCGAGATATCGTTTTTGTAGGTGCAGTAGGATTTATTGACCCACCACGAAAAGAAGTCAAAGACGCCATCGCCAACTGCCAAAAAGCAGGCATAAACGTTGTCATGATAACAGGTGACCACCCCTTCACTGCCAAAGCCATCGCCACCCAAGTTGGCATAAACAGCACCCACGTCCTAGCTGGCGTCGAACTCTCAAAAATGAATGATTCCGACCTAAAAGTAGCACTTCAAAACACCTTTGTGTTCGCGCGGGTGACTCCTGAGGAAAAACTGCGACTGGTTAGGCTTATTAAAGAAAACGGCGAAGTCGTAGCTGTTACGGGTGACGGCATAAACGATGCCCCAGCACTCAAAGAAGCCCACATTGGCATTGCGATGGGCATAAAAGGCACTGATGTCGCCAAAGAATCCGCTGATATGATACTCACCGATGACAACTTCACCACTATCGAAACCGCTGTCCACGAAGGACGCAAACTCTTTGGGAACCTACGCAAAGGTGTGCGGTATTATCTGGCTTGCAAATTAGCATTGGTCACGATTTTCTTGTTGCCTATTCTTTTGGGCGCGCCGCTACCATTTAGTCCCATTCAAATAATCGTGCTAGAACTCTTCATGGACTTGGCAGCGTCGGCGACATTCGTGGCTGAACCCGCAGAAACAGGCATAATGAACAAGCCACCAAACAACCCCAAAGAAAAATTCATGAACAAAAAAATGATAATCAGCATAGCCGTAGGTGCGCTGAGCCTGTTTGCAGCTGTTTCAGTAGCATACCTGATTGCATGGTACCAAAACCCCGTTCCAGCAAACATCGTGCACGCACAAACCGTGGCGTTCGCGACATGGATGCTTGGGCATATTTTGCTGGCTTTGAATTTGCGTTCGGAGCGTGAACCGCTGGTTAAGCTTGGTTTTCTCTCAAACAGGGTTATGGTGGCATGGGCGCTGGTTGTGATTGTTGTGTTGCTTTTGGGAACTAACCTTGCTTTCATAGCTGGTCCGCTGAAATTAGTCAGTTTGGGTGCTGTTGACTGGGTTGTAGTTGTTTTGGCGGCGGTTTTGGGAACGTTTTGGCTGGAGCTCAAAAAGCTTTTCTGGAAACGCTGATTTTGTAAAACGGTTCTCCCTATTTTATCGACGGTTTATCTATTTTTTGTTACCGAATCTTTAAAACAAACTCTTCTGCTTTTTGAGAAGAAAAGAGAGGGGACCTTTTTGCTGGCTCGCCAATCTGAAGGCAATACGTCATCAGTGGATATTATCAGAGTGGTGGCTATCTTTCTTGTTGTTTTTCTACACGCCACAAGCTTTCCCTACAAAATCCCAGGCGAAATAACCCCTGCGGTTGTTTCAAACTGGTGGACTGTTGATATTTACGGCGGAATTGGGCCAATCGGGTTGCCATTGTTTGTTATGCTAAGTGGCGCTCTGCTTTTGGACAGCAGCAAAGTTGACGAACCACTGGGTACATTCTTTAAGAAACGATTTATCCGAATTGGATTGCCCATGATTTTTTGGACTCTTTTCTATTTCGGGTACGACTACTTCATTTGGGGCAATGCATTAACTACAAATACTGTTTTACAGGGTACTTTTGGTGGTTCATACTTTCATTTGTGGTTTTTGTATCTGCTAATAGGGTTGTATCTTGTTACTCCTGTTTTAAGGGTATTAGTGAGCCATATTGAATGGACCAAATTCAAGTACCTCATTGTTCTCTGGTTCGTTGGCACTGTTTCCATCCCCATAATTGGCACTTTTGGAGCTTTCGCATATAACCCTGTAATGTTTATCTTCACAGGCTGGGTTGGCTACTTCCTGCTGGGCGGTTTTCTTAAAGACGTCAAAGTTAAAAATAACTGGATGCTTGTTGCTGCTGTGGTTTTCGGTGTTTCCTTCTCGATAGTCGGCACTTATCTTACAACTTTCCTATACGGCGAAGCATACTCAGGCTTTTTCCATGAATCCCTAAGCTTCAACATCATAATCGCCTCCGTGGCCATGTTTTTACTTTTATCCACTATTCCCACAGGTAGAATACAAAGGGGCAACAAAACCCTAAACCGCTTAATCAACTGGATAAGCCACAATACCCTATCAATTTACCTTATTCACATAATTGTTCTTGAATCACTTGAATACGGATTTTTAGGCATAGAAATCAGCCGCAACACCCTAAACCCTATAATGGGGATACCCCTTCTGGCGCTGCTTACATTCACCATAACCACCGCCATCATTTATCCCCTCAAAAGGATTCCTTACGTGAAAAAAATTATCGGCTAAAGCTGCTGCCCAAAAATCCCAGAAAACATGGCGGCAAAAAGCACTTAGCTTTTTAACCCTAAACCTATAATCAAACCATCAAGGTTGACTGCTATGCCCATAAAATATTATGATGCTCCAGAAATCAAAGCTCAAGTTGACAAACTCGCGGCAGAATGCGAATTTTACCATGTAGTTCCCCAGTTTGTTTTCTGTGTTCGCAGTAAAGGCTCCAAAGCACGCCGCACCATCGCCCGAATCCACGGGTTGGGAAAAATTTGGCAGGGTGTCCTTAACCTTCCCCCATCATATACCATTGAGGTTATTTCAGAAATTTTTGACAGGATGTCCCCTGAGGATAAAGAAAAAACCCTTGTTCACGAACTCATGCACATACCTGGAGGGTTCTCTGGTGGTTTTCGCCCTCACAAAGGCTATGTTGAACGCAAAGACGTCGAGGCAGTTTACCGTAAACTTTTGGCTTCACGGGCTCAGAAAAAGCAGCAGAAATCCCTGTTTTCTGGTGTTTAACTTTGTTTTTTAGTCAATGTTTTTAAGGTGCCAGTAAAAGGTAATAGAAAGCTTTAGGCTCAGTATCGAAAAATAAAAATGTTCAATATGTACTTAAAGAAGCAAGGTCTTCAAAAAATGCCCCGCAACCAAGTTAAGTGGAGATTTGGAAATTGAAACATGTTATGAAAAGCTTAGTCCATAATGGCATTTACGTTCCACCATACGATTACAAAGGTTTCACCATAAAAATTCAAGGGCACGCTCTTAAACTTTCAGAAAGAACTGAACCCATGGCAGTTGCGTGGGTACGTCGAACCCTTTCAACAACGATAGCTCCTCCAGACACAGTTTTTAAAAAGAACTTTATGAAAGAGTTCTTAGAAAAACTCATGGAAGAAAACCCCCAAACCGCTTTCCTGAATGCTTTTGTTTCAAAATATTTAGTAAACGTAGATGATGAAAAGTTAAATCAGGAAATGGACTTCAATCAGATTAAAAATTTTATTCTAGATGAAAAAGCAGCAAAAGAAGCTTTAACCAAAGAAATCAAAAAACAGCAAGCAGAAGAACGCAAAATCAAACGGTTAGAATTGAAAGAAAAACTCGGTTACGCCGCGGTTGATGACCAAAAATTAGAAATCGCCAACTGGACTGCTGAACCATCTTGCCTTTTCGCAGGAAGAGGCGACCATCCACAGCGCGGCAAATGGAAAGAGGGTCCCAGCAAGAGCGATATAACACTAAATATTTCAAGTATGAGTGATGAAGAAGCTAAAAAAGACGGTTGGGCTGGGGCTGTTTGGGAAAAAAATAAGATGTACGTTGCCAGCTGGAAAGATAAGCTAACAGGAAAAATCAAGTATGTCTGGTTTAGCGACACCGCGTTTTTGAAGCAGAATCGCGAGAAAGAGAAATTCCAGAAAGCCGAAACTTTGGGCAAGCAAATTAAGCAGGTTGAGCATCACATCCTCAAAAACCTAAATGCAAAGGATGAACTACGCCGCAAGGTAGCGACGGTTTCATGGTTGATTTTGGTTGCTAACATGAGGGTTGGAGACGAAAAAGACCCTGACGAAGCCGATACCGTGGGTGCTATCACTCTACGTAGTGAACATGTCACGATTGAGGGTAACGTTATCCATTTTGACTTTTTAGGCAAAGACAGCGTCCGCTGGGTCAAAAATTTCCCTGCACCACCTCCAGTAATCAAAAACATGAAAGCATTCAAGATTGCCCAAGAAACAAACCCAAAAATTGAATACCTCTTCCAAGGCGTAGATTCAAGAAACGTTTCGCGGTTTCTATCTGAAAAAATGCCCAAACTCACCGCCAAGGTCTTTAGAACATGGCGTTGCACCAAAACTGTGCGTGAAGAGCTAGAAAAAAGCGGGGTCACCAAGAAAGACCCTGACTACAAGAAGAGTTACGCGGCAAAAATCGCCAACTATAAAGTTGCTGAAGTTGCAAATCACAAGCGCAAGATTCCTCCAACCTTTGATGCCCGTTTAGCTAAGAAGCAGGAAAACCTCAAAAAACTCGAAGAACTGCTGATTCAGAAAAAGAAAGACGGCAAAAAAACAGAGTCCCTGCAAACTCGCATTGAAAAGGCTAAACTGGATATTGAACTCACAAAGCTAACCAAAGAATACAACCTCGGCACTTCCCTCAAATCATACATTGACCCAAACGCGTACGTCAAATGGGCAAAAAAAGTCAAATTCGACATAGAAAAATTCTACCCCAAGACTCTCCGAAGCAAATTCAACTGGGCAATAAAGAGCAGCGACAAATCCGAGTCTGAGTGTATAACGCCGTGAGCATCAAAGAAACCAAAGATGGCGTAATCCTCACAGTTTTTGTTAAACCTAACTCACCCAAATTTCAAATCCTGCTAGACAGCGGGGAACTTGTGGTTTATTCAACTGAGGAACCCCAAAAGGGCAAAGTTAACAAGGAAATAATAAAAGAACTCACCCGACTTTTCCATGCTCAAGTGGATTTAGCTTCAGGTGCAACGTCAAGACAAAAACAGTTTATTGTGCATGGTGTGGCTGAAGGTCAGGTTTTGCAGGTTTTAGAAAAGCTTGCCTGACGTATCGGGTTTCGTAATATCGCTTATAAGCTAAAAATCTTTTCTTGAATATGTCAAATCGTTTCCTATGCTAAAGGATGGGGCTGACCCCCACACCTTACCCCAACAAAATAATTGTTTGACCTGTTTTGTGTTTATTTGATTCAATCTGGTGTGTAGCATGGATGGTTTTATGGTTCAAAAAACAGATAAAATCCGTCTAATTGGCAAATTTTTTGGTTTGGATTAGGATTGTGGGGTTTGGCTTGTTTTTGCTTTTATAGGAAAGGTTTTTAGTTTAGTTATTATATGAGACTTTGCAAAGTGTAAGAGTGTAAAGTGAGGTTAACATTATGTCCGTATTTGCAGCTCCAGGAGCATATGACCGTGCAATTACTGTTTTCTCCCCTGATGGGCGACTGTTTCAAGTAGAGTACGCCATGGAGTTAGTTAACCGAGGTGCCACAATTTTAGGAATCGCATGCAAGGAAGGGCTAGTTTTAGGTTCAGAAGAAAGCCTTGAAGCCCTCGAAGAAGCCGGTTTCTCATACAAAATTTTCAGGGTAGATGAACACATAGGCGCGGCCATAGTTGGATTAAGTTCAGACGCAAGAATCCTAATAGATCAAGCAAGAATTTACGCACAAAGCAACAAACTAACCTATGACGAACCCATTGATGTGGAAGTTGTAACAAAACGAATCTGCGACATCCAGCAAATGTACACGCAGCATGCTGGTGTGCGACCTTTTGGCGTTTCCATAATCTTTGGTGGCGTCGATAAAACAGGTCCACGCGTGTTCGGTACACATCCAAGCGGAACATACCGTAGCTATAAAGCTACAGCGCTGGGTGCAGGCAGAGAAACAGTGCTGTCAATTCTAAAAGAAGAATACAAAGAAGACATGACTCTTGACGCAAATGTTCACTTAGCCGTAAAATGCTTAGTTAAAGCGTTAGAAGCAAGGCAGCAACCACTAAGAATCAAAATCGCAGTTATCCCCACTAACACCAAAAAAATGGATATGTTAGCTGATGATGTAGTGGACGGCTACATTAAAGAGCTGGGTTCGAAGCAAGTGACAACTGAATGAGTGAAAAGTTCACTGTCGCACGCTTAACTAAAGACAACGAGCACTTCGAAATTCTGGTTAAACCCGACAAAGCACTAGGTTACCGCAACGGCAAAATCTCAGGAATAACTGAGGTTTTAGCTGCTGAAATGATTTTTTCTGACGCAAACAAGGGCACCAAAGTTTCTGAAGAAACAATGAAAAAAGCGTTCTCAACAGTGGATCCACTCAAAATAGCGGATATAATCCTAAAAAAAGGAACCCTACAATTAACTACAGACCAGCGGCGCAAGATGGTTGAAGACAAAAAAAGACAAGTCATCGATTTCATCTCACGACAAGCCGTTGACCCCAAAACCAACCTGCCCCATCCACCACTACGAATCGAAAACGCCATGGACCAAATCCGCTACCCAATAGACCCCTACAAGTCTATTGAGGAGCAAGCACGCGATATCATAAAGCTGCTACGTCCTATTTTGCCTTTGAAAATTGAGCAGGTGCTGGTTGCCGTCAGGATTCCCGCTATGTATTCATCGAGGGCTTATGGTACACTTAAAAATTATGGAGCAATTAAGCGTGAGGAGTGGCGAAGTGACGGTTCATGGATTGGTGAGATGGAGATGCCTGCTGGTTCGTATGCTTCACTGCTAAACAAGCTTGGTGAAGTAACAAAGGGTAGTGGAGAAGCAAAAATAATAAAATGACTAAAAATTAATGGAGAAAAAATTTTATGCCAACATTCTTTGAAAAAAAACAGCTTGTGACGCCTGGGGAATTGCTTGCAGAAGGCGAGTATCTGCCCGGCGAAAACACATACACTGAAGAAAACAAAATCTACGCGTCAAGAATAGGGCTTGTAGATACTGACAACAAAAGAGTAAATGTTGTCGCACTCCGCGCATTTTACATGCCAAAAGTTGGTGACATAGTGATTGGTTCAGTCACAGAAGTTGGATTTAACGGCTGGACAATAAATATAAAGTCACCCTACACGGCGTTGCTACGTGCATCAGACGTATTAAGCAGAGCTTTCAAGCCTCAAAGTGACGAGTTATCCGCAGTCTTAAACGCAGGCGACTTAATTGTTGCAAAAATCGCCTCATTTGACCGAGCACACGACCCACAATTAACCGTTGGAGAACCCGGACTTGGAAAAATCACCCGTGGGCAAATCCTGCATGTGACACCAACCAAGATTCCTCGTGTAATCGGAAGAAAAGGCTCAATGATTAGCATGATTAAGCAGGAGACAGGTTGTCAAATCATCCTTGGATTAAACGGTACAGTTCTCGTTACTGGAAAGAACCCTGAGGATGAGGAACTTGCGATTGCGGCGATACGTAAAATCGAGCAGGAATCTCACACAAGCGGTTTGACAGATCGTATCACTCAGCTATTGAAAGAAAGCAAAGTAACAGTTGAAGAAAATTTAGATGAAAAGAAAGTGGAGGAAACAAAAGATGAATGAAAAACCCGATAAATTAATCGACAAAAAAGGCATCAGGTCCGATGGCAGAAAAGCAGACGAATTACGACCTGTAAAAATTCAAGTCGGTGTACTGCCAAACGCTGACGGTTCAGCATACATTGAACACGGTAAAAACAAAATTTTAGCCGGATGCTTTGGACCACGAGAAGTACATCCAAAACACCTTATGCAACCAGACCGTATGGTTCTAAAGGTACGCTATCACATGGCACCCTTCTCAGTGCAGGAACGCAAATCACCCGCACCATCCAGAAGAGAAGTTGAACTCAGCAAAGTTATCCGTGAATCAATCGAGCCCGCACTGTTCCTTGAACTCTACCCAAGAACCGGAATCGACGTGTTCATTGAGGTACTTCAAGCTGACGGCGGAACAAGATGTGCAAGCATAACCGCAGCAGCCTTGGCAATTGCCGATGCAGGCATCCCAATGAAGGATTTGGTGGTTGCTTGTGCAGCAGGAAAAGTCGACGATACAGTCGTGCTTGACCTCTACGATGCAGAAGACAAACTGGGTGCCGCTGACGTGCCCGTGGCTTACATGCCAAACTTGGATGCAATCACACTGTTGCAGATGGACGGTAACCTTAAACCTGAAGAGTTTGAACAAGCCGTAAGCATGGCAATTGATGGATGCAAAGTAATCTATCAGATGCAAAAGGAAGCATTAAAAACCAAGTACATGGTTGTTAAGGAGGCTGAAGAGTAATGTCATCATTAATCACCAAAGTTAGACTACGCCAAATCGAAGGATTAATCGAACAAAGCAAACGCGCAAGCGAACGCGGAATGCAAGATTACCGAGACCTGCACATTGAGCAAGGATTAATCGAACGCGCAGAAGGCTCCGCAAAAGTAACCTTAGGAAAAACAGAGGTTTTGGTCGGCGTAAAAATCGAGACTGGCGAGCCATTCCCAGACACACCAAACAACGGAGTTCAAACAGTAAACGCTGAACTTGTTCCATTGGCATCACCAACTTATGAAACTGGTCCACCAGATGAGAACAGCATTGAACTTGCAAGAATCGTTGACCGCGGTATCAGAGAATCCAAAGCCATAAACACAGAAAAGCTCTGCATAATTCCAGGTCAGAAGGTTTTCGTGGTTTTCGTTGATGTTTATGTACTAAACTATGATGGGAACCTGATTGATGCTTCAGCATTAGCTGCAATGGCTGCATTGTTAAACACTAAAATGCAGAACTATGAAGTTAAAGATGGAGAAGTCAAATTCAAACAAGGCTACACTCCACTGCCCTTGCGTGATCATCCAATCACTGTGACAATCGGCAAAATCAAAGACACCCTAATAGTTGACCCAGACGCTGAAGAAGAACAGGTAATGGACAGCAGAATTTCAATTGCAATCAACGATGAAGGCGACATTTGCGCTATTCAGAAAGGCGGTTCTGGCTATTTCACACCAAAACAGATTTTAGAAGCCTCAAAGATTGCTCAACAAAAAGCAGCAGAAATGCGCAAGAAACTTGACTGGTGAAAAAGTTGTCGAAAACAAAGAAAGTAGGTCCAACTCGTGGATTAGGTGCACGTTACGGCTCTGCAGTCCGTAAACGTTACATAAAAGTAATGGTTGAATTCAAAAAACCCCATAGATGCCCACAATGTGGCTTTATGAGGGTTAGCCGTCAAAGCGTGGGCATTTGGAAATGCCGTAAATGCGACTTTACTTTTGCAGGCGGCGCATACACTCCAAACACGAAACTGGGCGCTATTGCACGCAGAGCAGCAGCTAAGGGCATTGTGGCAGAGGAAACTGCAAGACCCGTAGTAGCTGAAACGGCAACTGAAGAAAAAACCGAATAAACCAACCAGCTTTTCCTTTTTTAAATTTTTATATTTTTCATTAATCCTTATACCTTCAGGGTTCACCCTGAATGGCAACCTCAGCTAAAACAACCATACGTTTCAAACTCAAAAACCAAAAACAAGCTGCTACTTTGCTGAACGCTCTTGAACCCGAAGTAAATTCTCCGCTGAATAGGCGAACCAAAATCAGCTTGGCGGCAAAGGATGCTTTTCTGGTTTTGTCTGTGGAGGCAGAGGACACTGTGGCTTTGCGTGCAGCGTTGAATGCTTATCTGCGGTGGATTGGTTCAACGGTGAGCGTGTTGGAACTTGTTGAGCAAACGTAGCTTTATTCGTGGTGGTTGATGTTTTTTGCTACTGAGGGTTTGTTTGGCTTAATCGTTATGGGTTGGCAAAGGATGTATAGTTTCTTTTGTTGGTGTATCGTTGGTGTTGTTTGTTTAGTTTCTGTGTGGAACTTCCATTGTTCTGTTCTGTTTTTTGTTAACCTTACAAAAAGGTTGCTGTAACCTGATAAAAAATGATTTTTTATATAGTTTTTGTGTAAAAAATTTATAAGAGATGGCGCTACCTCTATAAAAGAAATTCGGAGAGCGGAATTATGCTTTTTCAGAACAAACTCATAGAAGGCGCCATTTTCGACATGGACGGCACAATGTTTGACACCGAAACACTACGCTTCAAAATGCTCAAACAAGCCTCCAAAGAAATCTACGGCCAAGAAATCTCAGACCAACTCTTATACAACTCCCTTGGAATAAGTGCTGTAACCGCTGAAAACCTCGCCAAAGAATGTTACGGCGATGATTACCCTTACAAAAAAATAAGGGCACGCGCAGACCAACTTGAACGCGGTTACGTACGGGAAAAAGGAGTTCCTGTAAAAGAAGGACTCTATAACCTGCTAGAACGCCTAAAGAAAAACGGCGTACTCATCGCATTGGCTACCAGCAGCAGAAGAGAAATCGCCGAGGAATACCTGATAAATGCGCGGGTACTGCGGTTTTTTGACATCACCGTATGCGGCGAAGAAGTGGAAAAAGGAAAACCTGACCCTGAAATATTTCTCAAAGCCGCAAATGAACTAAACTGCGAACCAGCTAATTGCATTATCATTGAAGACTCACGCAATGGTTTAATTGCAGCAAGTGCAGCAGGCGGAATACCCATATTCATAAAGGACATAAAAGAGCTTGACCCTGAATTTAAGGCGCTTGCGTACAAGTCATATGATAAAATGACAGATTTTCTGGATGAACTCAGCCAGCAGATGCCTAAAATGCCCATGCCCAGCCTCAACGAGCATTTCCCTCAAAGTTTAGGATACACTTTTGCGGGAATACATGGGTTTGGTGCGATAGGTGGTGGTTATCTTGCCCAGATTTTCTCGCATTGGGACGGATACACAAGACCTCGGCAGATAATTGGGGTTACATCTAATCGGTTTATGCGTCAGTTGATAAACTCTTTGGGCAAGTATCAGGTAAAATATGAGCGTCTTGCGCATTTCCAAAAAATTTCAAACGTGACAATAATAGATACCAATGATGAAGCTCAAGTAATTGAGATGTACAAGAAAGCGCAGATAGTGGGACTTTCTCTTCCAGAGCAAGCTATACGTTCTCAGGCAAAAGTGATTGCCAAAGGCTTAAAGGCACATTATGACAGCGGCAGGGAAGGGCTTACATTGCTTATTGTCATGAATAAAATTAACGCTGCAAAATTTGTTCGAAACCATGTTGAGAACGCACTCAAGTTACTGGTGGGTGAAGATGAAGCCAAAAAAATTGTGTCGTCTACTTACTTTACGGAAACTGTTGTTAACCGTATGGTGTCAAAGGTTCCTGACGAAACTATCCTTTCAATACTGGAAGTTAACCTGTATAAAATGCACAAAAACATTTTGGATTACTCAAAAAAGATGGCGGATGTCTTTGAAACCTCTAAAACTTACCTTTTAGAAAACAAAATTTCAAAACATACCAAAGCAAAAAACCAAACCAAAGTCACCGAGCAAGAAGCAAATATCGCTGACAACATTACCCCCATAGCCAAATTTGCCACTGAACTCTCCAGATTTAACGTTACCCTCTTTAGCAGCGAACCTGATATGCCCCTTTACGCCAGCAAAGGCAGCCCCATACTGGAACGGTTACGACAGGTAGTAACGGTTGAAGATATTCGGTCAATGCAGGAAATAAAAAATAAGCTGTCAAATGGAACACACGCAATAATAGCTTGGTACTCCGCGCTTTTGGGCTACAAAACCATTGGGCAAGGCATGGGTGACCCACGGGTTTCAAAACTTGCAGAAAGCATAATCAAACACGAAATCAAACCCGCACTACTAATTGAAAACCCCCATTCAAAACAATACATAACCTCCATAACCTACGATTTCCTTCAACGTTGCCGAGCATCCTTTAAAGACGAATGTGCCCGTGTCGGTAGAGACCCTATGAGAAAACTTCAACGAGGTGAACGCGTAATGGGTGCAATTCAACTTGCCAAAAAATACGACTTAAAAACCACTGGTTTAGAGTTTGGTGCTGCCTGCGGAATTATGTATTCGGTTTTATCTATTGACAAAAAAGATGTGGAAAGCCAGAGGATTCGGCAAATCTATCAAGAACGTGAATCGGTGATTGATGTTTTAACCTACAGTGATGAACATCATAAATCTCACTATGCGTTTTTGGACCCAAATAAGGACAAGGACTTAATTTTGAGAATAGAGAGCAACTTTGAGAAGTTAAAAAAGGAGTTAATTGCTTTAAGCAATGATTCTGCGGTATCTTTTTTTGCACCTCAAGCAGTAATCAAAACTTAGCAATTCACATTTTCTCTTTTTACACTATCTTTTTCATGTGATTGTTAATGGTTGACCATTGAATGTTATGGTTTTAATTGTATCTTCATTAACTTGAATTACATTGGCTGGTAACTCTGCATATCCTAGTTCAGGCGCAAGATTTTGCCCATCATGCATCATCCACCACAGAAAATTCACCAATTCATCTGCTATATCTTTAGTCATGTCGGGAATCACGTTGAGTTCTTGGTAAACAAGAGTGTACGTGAAACTAACTATGGGATAGGCTTGTGCATCTTGAGCGTTTAAAAGACTCACAGAGGACCAATTATCCTCTCCTGATGGCAGTCCACTTGAAGCACCTGATTCAACAGCTATCTGGGTTGATTGAAGAGATGGCGTAACCCAGTTTCCTGCAGGATTCTTTATTGCTGCTGCTGTCATATTATTTTCAATAACATAAGCTAACTCAACATAACCTATCGAGTTACGGTTTCCTTGAATGACTCCTGCAACTCCGGGGTTTCCGGTTGCTGCAAGACCAACAGGCCACTCAACCTTTTTTCCGCTGCCTATTGAATTGTTCCATTCGGGGCTTGTCTCGCTTAGGTAACTGGTGAATATGAAAGTGGTGCCTGACCCGTCTAAACGGTGAACCACGGTTATGTCGTTTGCTGGCAGCGTTAGGTTTGGGTTTAAGCTTTGAATGGCTTCATTGTTCCATTTTGTTATTTGACCCGAAAAAATGTCTGCGATAACTGTTCCAGTTAAATTAAGACCAGTTGAGATGCCTTCAATGTTGTATGCTACAGCTACAGCACCTGCTGTTTCAGGAATGTGGAGTGCATTTGGTGCTTTTGTGCGATCTGTATCACTTAGGGGGGCATCTGAACAGGCGAAGTCCACCGTTTTGTCTTGTAGCGCTGTTATTCCGTTGCTGCTGCCTACTGCGTCATAGGTGATTTGTACGTGGATGTTTGTGCTATGGTAGTTTGTTATAATTGCTGTTAGTAATGGGGCTGGAAAGGTGGCTCCTGAACCGCTTAGAGAAACGTTTGTTGAAGGCTGCGAAAAATAAAGATAACTTAAAGCAGTTGATAAAATTATTATTACAGAGATTGCTGCAACTGCTATTTTGGTGTTATTTTTCAGAAGAAGTTCCTTCCTCTATAGCTTGGTAGGTTACTTTGATATCTGAAACCTTTTATTGTTAATTTCTATATTTAATATAGACTATATAGCATATTTTTTTAAACTCTCAAGTAAGCGCTATCTCTGTGTTTCGTCCAGAAATCAATCAAAGGCTTCAATGCCGTGATGGCGTGCTATGAAGCTCCGCATAAAAACAATTATTGTCTTCATAGTCACTACAATTTGTTTGATTTTTCTGCTTCACTTTATATCTGAGGGCATAATCTTGAGTAATTTTGAGCAGCTTGAACAAACCCAAGCAAGTAATGTTCTGGGGCAACTTCAAGTTGGTTTAGCCAATGAGTTAAATTATTTTCAAAATAAAGCAAACAGTTGGGCTCAGAAAAATGACATTTATGATTTTATAAAAAACCAAAGCAGCACTTTTGATAAATCCTCTCAAACAATTAACCTATTAGTCAATTCAGGAGCTAATTATTTGCTGATATACGATTTAAAAGGCAACTTTGAAACTGGAATCGGCTTCAACTTGACAACATTTCAGCAAGAACCATTGCCCAGTGATCTCCTAACTGAAGTTTCAAATGATTCCGTAATCTGGAACCTAAATAACATGGACAGTACCATAACAGGTATCCTCCTAATCCACGATGAACCCTTAATTATTGCATCAAGCCTAATTCCGTCAAGTTTTCCCGATGAGCCTGCTGACCACTGTTTAGTTTTTGCTAGATATATTGATTCTGCAGTGCTTGCTTCTTTATCAAGAACTGTGCAGTCACCTGTAACTTTTGTGCTCTGTAGTGATTGGCAAGCTTCAAACAGTGACTCAGAATCCTCGGTTTTGCCCTTGACTTTTTCTAAACCTGTAAACTCCAGTTACATAGTTGCCTACAATGTTTTGAAAGACATTACGGGTGACCCCGCAGTTATTTTAACTGTTACCATGCCTAGAAGTGTTTACGTTCAAGGGGTAATCACGGTTAATTACATTGATAGGTTGCTTTTGGTAAGTTGTGTGGTGTTTAGTGCAGCTATATTATTGTTGCTTGAATTTTTGTTTCTTTCAAAATTAAGCAGGCTAAATGAGGCAGTAAGCAACATTACACTGCGTAATAACCTCTCTGAAAGACTACCAACCCACGGCGATGATGAAATAGAAACCCTTACAAAATCAATAAACAACATGCTCGGCGAAATCGAAGATAACACCAAAAAACTGCAAAAAGCCGAAAGATTCTCCGCAATCGGTGAGTTAGCAACAATGATTGCTCACGACCTCCGTAATCCCCTCCAAGGAATAGCTAATGCAATTTTTTACCTTAAAAGAAAAGCGAACCCCCAAACAACCGATAAAGAGAAAGCTGTGCTCAAAATTATTGAGGATGATGTTAAATATTCTGAGAAAATAGTCAAAGATTTGCTTGATTACTCCAAAGCTTACAGGCTGGACCTTAAGGAAGCTACTCCAAAGGAGCTTGTGTGGACGAGTCTTTCTTTGGTGGCTGTTCCAGAAAAAATTGTGCTCTCTGATTGCACAACCGATGAGCCTTTGGTAATGGTTGATAAAGATAGTGTCAAACGTGTGTTTGTGAATATTTTGTCCAATGCTGTTGATGCAATGTCTAATGGTGGAACTTTGAAAATTAGTTGTGAAGTGATTGATGGGTTTGCTTGTTTTATGTTTTCAGACACGGGCTTTGGTATGTCAAAAGAGACTCAGGAAAAACTCTTTCAAGCGTTATTTACAACAAAAGCAAAAGGTATGGGTTTTGGGTTATCAATCTGTAAAAGAATTATTGATGCTCACGGAGGAAAAATCATTGTTGAGAGTGCGGTAGGTGTGGGGTCAACCTTTAAAATTTGTCTTCCCCTCTATGATTATTCTCACAAATGATTGGTGAATAGGCCAAAGAGGCACTGTTTTTCTTTTAGCGTATTTGAGTTATGCCAAATAGGACGCGAATATCAGATAGGGAAGGTTTAAATAAATTATACCTCATTTCGTATATGCTTCAAGCTAAAAACGGAAGAAATTACATGTCAAGTCAGGAATTTCGTCACATAGTGCGTATTCTAGGTGCAGACTCAGCAGGCACACTAAAAGTTTCCTACGCCGTAACCAGCATAAAAGGCGTAAGTAGGAGTCTGTCAAACGCAATACTCAAAAAGGCAGGCATAAACCCTGACCTTCGAGCAGGATTCTTATCAGATTCAGAAATCACAAAAATTGAAGATATAGTCAAAGACCCCGCCAAATACAACATTCCCTCATGGATGTTTAACAGGCAAAAAGACGTTGAAACTGGAAAAGACATCCACATGCTAACTGCAGATTTAGCACTCAAAACCAAAAACGACATTGACCTAGCAAAATCAATCCGTTCATGGAGAGGCTACCGTCACGCATACAGCCTCAAAGTCCGTGGGCAAAGAACCAAAACTACCGGTCGCGCAGGCAAATCTTTAGGTGTCAAGAAGAAGACCATGGGTGCAAAAGAAGGAGGTAGATAAGCATGGGTGATCCAAAGAAACAACGTAAAAAGTTCGATACGCCCCGTTTCCAATGGCGTAAAGACATACTTCAAGAAGAACTCAAACTTTTAGGTCGATATGGCCTTCGCAACAAGCATGAGCTTTGGAGGCACAAGACCCTTCTGTCAAAAAGCAGAGGTATCGCACGTTCCCTCATCAGCAAAAGCACTGAAGAACGTGCAAAAATGGAAAATGAGCTTCTTGCAAAACTAAAGAAAAACGGCATTTTGCAAGAAATCGCCGTTCTCGATAACGTGCTTGACCTTTCCATTGAAGACATCATGGAGCGCAGGCTGCAAACCATCGTGTTCCGAAAAGGCTTAGCAAGAACAATCTTCCAAGCACGCCAACTCATAACTCACGGTCACGTATCCATCGGCGGCAAGCGTGTCACAATCCCTGGCTACATCGTTCCAAAAGATGAAGAGCCACAAATTGCTTATTCAGGGGAAAGCGCAGTTGCAAACCAAACCCACCCCTTGCGTTTGGGTTTAACAGTTGTTGCAAAGCAGCCTGAGATACGCCCGCCAAGTAGAGGAAGACGCGGAGGCGGACGATTCTGAGCACCACAAGTAAACGAAACGAGAAATGGGGCATAGTCCACATTTTCAGCTCCTACAACAACACTATGATTCACATAACCGACATATCCGGTGCAGAAACCATCGCAAGAACCAGCGGCGGAATGTTCGTCAAAGCAGACCGCATGGAATCATCACCCTACGCGGCAATGCGCGCATCCACAGCAGCAGCAGAAATAGCCCGAGACAAAGGCGTATCCGCAATCCACATCAAAGTCCGCGCTCCAGGCGGCAGTGGTCCAAGAACTCCTGGTCCAGGTGCACAGGCAGCCATTAGGGCACTGGCAAGGTTTGGTTTCCGTATTGAACGCATTGAGGAAGTCACACCGATTCCACATGACGGTACAAGACGACCTGGCGGTAGAAGAGGAAGAAGAGTTTAAGCTCTCCTCATTTATAATTATGGAGTGAATGCAAGTGAAAATTGAAGTCCTTGAAAAAAATGATATGAACCTGCGTATAATAGTAAAAGACGCAGAAGTACCACTTATGAACGCATTGCGGCGCATAGCACTTGCTGAAGTTCCATGCATGGCAATTGACGAGGTTGTCATGATAGAAAACTCCTCCATTTTGCAGGACGAAATCATCGCCCACCGATTAGGACTTACACCACTAAAAACCAGCTTGGAAACTTACAATCTGCCTGAAGAATGCAGTTGCCAAAACGAGTTCGGCTGTTCCCAATGCAGAGTAACCCTCACCTTGGATGCAGAAGCCAAAGACGGAACACGCACCGTTTACAGCGGCGAATTGGTTTCAGAAAACCCTGAAATCATACCTGTTTCTGACAAAATCCCAATTGTTAAACTGGCTAAAGGACAGAAACTAAAGCTTGAAGCCTACGCAAGACTTGGCAGAGGTAAAATCCACGCTAAATGGCAGCCTGTGTCAATGTGCACATACAAGTACTACCCAAAAATCACCACTCCAGAGCAAGAGTGCAGTGACTGCCAAAAATGTGTTGACATCTGCCCCAAGAAAGTATTAGAAATGAAAGGTAACAAAGTTGACGTGCGAGATTTGCTTGCTTGCACTTTATGCATGGACTGTGTTGAAGCATGCCCACAAAAGCCTTCTCCACTCAAAATAGAGTGGGAAAAGAACCAGTTCATAATGAACATCGAATCATCTGGCGTGCTTCCTCCAGAGAGAATCCTAAGTGAAGCAACAAAAATCCTTGGCAAGCAACTTGCTGAATTTATGGAACTAGTAAAGGTTGAAGAAAAGCAATGAGACAAACAGAAACCACAAACCCTGAATTAGTGCAATTAATTAAACAATTAAAGAAAGAGGGACGCGAGCAAGAAGCAGGCATCTGGCTGGACGTAGCAGAATACCTCTCTAAGTCACGTAGCCAACGCGTCGCAGTAAACCTCAGTGGTCTAAACCGCAACACTAAACGTGCAGAAGTAGTTGTTGTTCCAGGCAAACTCTTGGGTTCAGGTAGCATAGACCATTCAGTAACAGTTGCTTCATTTGGCATTTCTGAGAAAGCTAAGGCAAAACTTGAAGTTGCTAAAGCAAAATACTTATCAATTCCAGAGCTAATGGCTAAGAATCCTAAAGGCTCAAATGTAAAAATTATCCGGTGAACATAATGCAAACCCTAAAACCACGCAAAACAGTATTCGTTAACGCTGAAGGCTTAATAGTTGGCAGAATGCTCAGCCAAGTAGCCAAAAAACTGCTAAGCGGCGAAGAAGTCATCATACTTAACGCTGAAAAAGCCGTTTTCTCAGGCAAGAAAAAGAGCAAAGTTGCCGAAGCTAAAGAATTTCTTGAAGTCGGCGCTCCAGAGCGTGGACCATTCCATTACCGAAGACCAGACCGTATTCTCAAAAAAACCGCCCGTGGAATGTTGCCTTTTAAGCAGCCTAAAGGAAAAACTGCCTACAAACGCCTAAAGGTTTACATGGGTGTGCCACTGGAATTCAAAGACGTTAACATGATAACCTTTGATGTTGCACAAGCTTCAAAACTTAAGGGTCCCCATTTCACCCTGTCAGAGATGGCAAAAGAAATAGGATGGAACGAAGGTGCATAATTATGCCAGCAAAAAAAGTTTTAGTCGTTAGCGGAAAACGAAAAACCGCCAGCGCCCGCGCAGTCGTAAAGCAGGGCAACGGAAAAGTCAGAGTCAATCTGACACCAGTAGAAATCTACAGCCCAGACATCGCAAAAGCCAAAATCATGGAGCCACTGCTACAAGCAGGTTCTGATGTTTGGCATCAAGTAGACATGGACATCTCCGTTTCAGGCGGAGGATACATGGGACAAGCCGAAGCAGCAAGAATGGCAGTAGCCAACGCTCTTCTGAAATGGACCAAAAGCTCTCACCTACGCACAGTTTTCAGCGAATACGACCGTACAATGATTGTCGGAGACAGCCGAGCCAAAGAAACAAAGAAGTTCGGTGGACCAGGCGCAAGAACCAAGGAGCAAAAGAGCTACAGGTAAATTGGAGGCTTTGGCGTGATTATTCCTGTAAGATGTTTCACTTGCGGCAAACTGGTCGGCGACCAATGGGAAGAGTTCGCAAGAAGAATCAAAACAGGCGAAAACGCAGGCGACGTACTTGACAGCTTAGGAATCAAACGGTACTGTTGCAGACGCATGCTGCTTGCCAACGTTGAAATCGTGGATGAGGTTCTACGGTTCTACGAGGAAGCAGAAAAACGCAAAGAAGCCCACAACTTCTACTAAACCCCTTTCTTGTGTTTTCTTTTATTTCCTGTTTGTTAAATAATAAAAGCAACTTATTCTAACCTAAACAAGAAAACCATGTCTCAAAACTGGTTAACGACACTAAAATTCAATCCTATCCTAGCATTGACTATGTCAGGAGACAGCGCAGTTGAATATTTTACACGACGCGACCTCCTATGCGAACCAGTTGAACCAATAAGCAACTTGTGGAAACTTCCTAATGTTCAAAAGGTCTTCCAAAAACAGCAACCTGACGGTTCATGGAAACACAGCGGCAAAAATACCGTAACTTATCCCCAAAACCATGCATCACTGGTAGAAACATGGAAAACCCTCCGAATATTAGTTGAACACTACGAACTCACCCGCGAGCATGAAGGTGCAAGAAAAGCCGCTGAGTTCCTGTTTTCTTCCCAAACCAGTCAGGGCGACATCCGCGGCATGATTGCAAACCAGTATGCCACCTACTATACAGGTGCAATACTGGCGCTGCTCATAAAAATGGGTTACAGTGAAGACCCACGCATCGAGAAGGGGCTGGATTGGTTGCTTTTGATGCGGCAAACTGATGGCGGATGGACAATTCCCATCTTAACCCATAAATTTGATAAGCAAACATTCTATGATTTGACAAGCAAGTATGCCGAGCCTGTGGAGCCTGATTTGTCTAAGCCTTTTTCTCATAACTGGACCGACATGGTACTGCGCGCCTTTGCAGTGCACCCTCAATATCAACGCTCCCCTGACATTAGAAAGGCTGCGGATTTGCTCAAATCAAGCTTTTTCCAACCCGACTACTACACATCATATCAAGACGCGGACTACTGGGTGCGGTTTCTGTTCTGGTGGCCAAACCTCGTAACTGCGCTGGATTCGCTCTCCTTGATGGGGTACTCTAAAGATGACCCTGACATCGCGGCTGGGTTGAATTGGCTTGTGCAAAACCAGTTGCCCAATGGTTTGTGGAAGCTAAGCTATGCTAAAGGCGCCAAAGACAAAGCCAAAGATGCCGCTGACCAGTTATGGCTCACCTTAAAGATAACTAGAATATTCAAAAGGTTCAGCTAAACGTTTCTGTTTAGTTTGCAGTCTATTTGGAGCCTATTAGTCAAGGTATGTAGAAACGATAGGGAGAGGTCAACATTCCTATTAGGTTCCAAATAGTAATTCATTGCAGAATCTATGGGAGGGGTCTTAGAAGTCCAGAGGGAATGGTCCTATTAGATGATTTTCAATCCAAAAAGTAAGTGCGTGGTCTAAAAGTTTTAAAAAAAGTGGAAGGTTATTTACGGTTTGTCCGTAAACTGTTTTTTTATCCACTTTTGTAGTAGGTCAGATCTGAGCCTTATTGTTGGTTACGGCCCATCTAAGCCTGTCTTGTTTGGTGCAGATTCTTTCGCCGTTTTGAATCCACATCTCATGGCTTGGATGCTTCAACACTGTGCATGTTCAGCCCAATGAGGCAAAGTCTTGGTCTCGCACTAATTTTTCGCTGTTTTAATCAGTGCAATTCTGTGCCTCAATGCATTGCATCTAAAGCTTGCTCCCTGACCCGCAATAACCTGTTTGGTGTTTGCTTAGTATAAATATTGCGACATTTATGTAACAAAAAAGAACAAAACTGCACCATTTGAAACAATTAAAGAAAAAGCCCCAAAACAACTTTCACCTAAATTCCAGCTCTCAAAAAAGACTCTGCCCTTCAAGAGCTATCAAAACTGAGTTGCCAACAACGCTTCCCGCTCAATAATCAAATTAACTACTGCCTCTGCGCTGTCATTTTGGCTGGTGGCTTGGATTTCCTTATCAGTTATCCGAAAAGCCTGCAGTATATGCGCCTCTTTCTTAGAGGTTAATTCCAAAACTGACTCATCAGGCTGAACTCCAAAATACTCCACGATTTCCTTAAGCGCCAAAGCAGTCTTCTCTTGGCTTTCACCTAAAACGACAACGGCAACGTTTTTGGAATCCTCGCTGGCACCAATCTTTTCGATAGCCCTCTGAATCTGCCTTTGCATAGATGCGTAGAGCATGATTTCTACAGCGAGATTTTTGGAAATGTTAGTTTTTCCTTTGAATGCTTCAACTGCGTTTATGACTGCAAATTTTAGGTGCTGGTTTGTGGCAATTAGGTCAGCGTTAAAAAACTGAATTACGGTTTGACCATTTTGTTTACGATTCTCTTTAAGAAACTGCTCTGCAACCGTAAAGCTTACACCTCTAAACCCCGTGATTTCCGCGTATTTGCCATATTTTTCAAACGTGTGCTGCATTTTTTTCACTGTTACATGTCTGATAGCAGTTTTTCTGTGAGATGTTTAGGTAAGCCTGCCTTTATGAGTTTGCCAATTTCTGCTTTGACTGCGCGGCTGCTCTGGTTTGTTTGGATGATTTCTCGGATTGCTTCTTTAGTGTCCCAGGGAAAAACTATCCAGTTGTTGGTTTGTTTTTCAAAGTAATCGGGGGTTGTGATGCTGGTTTGTTTGTGGTATAGTGTGGCGATTTTTACTTCTTTAGCTCCCTGCTCGATGAGGTGGGTTTTGGCAAGTTTTAAGCTCTCCCCGCTATCTGAGATATCATCGACAAGCAACACCTTCTTGCCCTCAACACTACCGGTTACAGGTTGTTTTAGTTCGGGGATGTTTTCTGTTTTGGCAATACCAACGTAGTATTTTATTTGGATTGTGGCTATGTTGGGGTTTTCCAAGAGGTCAGAGAGGATTCTTGCGGGTACTAAGCCGCCTCTGCAGATGGCCACGATTAGGTCAGGTTGGAAGGTTTGGCGGATTTTTTGTGTTTGGCAGAGGAGCATTTCGTAGGTTTGGTTCCATGTTGGGACTTCGTATTGCTGGGGGTTGGGCATTTTTTGTTTGTCTCGCATGGTTGGAATTGGATTTAGGTTTATAAGTCTGTTCTGTCATCTTGTTTGGTGTCGGGAGAAAGGCGTATGCAGATATGTATCACAATTCGTAATATAGGTTATAAATGCTGCCAACCAGTTAGTTTTATGATGAAAAGGTGAATGAAATGAAAAATAATGGAGAAGAGGAGAAGATAAAACGCATCCTAACTGACCAAAAAATGGCGGCGATAAAAGCAATGCTCGAAAAAGACCACGCAATCGACTGCCTAATGCTGCTTGAAATGGGAAAAGGCAAATGGAAAGATGCAAAAGACTTCATGCGCGAAAACAGCCTCACCCTCAGCGACGGAACCTTCCGCGCAAGAATGATTGAAATCGAAGACCTAGGCTTAGCCAAAGGTGAACGCATCGACCCACTCAAAAAATACTACGTAAAAACCGAGTTGGGCGGGAAAGTCGCAAAGCTTCTCTTGGACTTTTTTGACAAGGTGGAAGCCTAGATTTAGGCGGTTAAGTGTAGTTTCGCTTAACTGTTGTACATTTTTCTTTTATTATGTTAAATTGGAAATTTTGTTGCTATTTTTATGGATTTTATTGTAGTTTTGTTGTACTAGTGTATAGTATTGTATCTTAAGTCATAATATTTAAAAGACAGGTTATTGCTCACTAGCTTACACAACCCACAAGGGAGGAAAAAACAAAAATGAACAACTACATAAGAAAAATAAAGAAAAACACAAAAGCACTCAGCCCCGTAGTAGCATCAATCATCCTCATCGCAGTCACTGTAGCAGTTAGTGTTGTCGTTGCAGCATGGATGGGTGGAATGACCATCGGTTTAATGGGTAATGCAGAACAGGTTTCAGTATCTAACGCTGTATTCACTGCAGATAACGTACTCACTTTGACTGTGCGCAATACTGGCGGTGCAACTGTAACACTTGACACAGCAACAATCGACGGAACCAGCGTTACATTAGCGGCAGCATCTGGGTATTCTTTGGATGTCACCAAAGGTAATTCTACACAAGTTACTTTAACTCTTGGCGGAAGCTCGACCTTCACTTCAGGTGCACAATACGAAGCCAGACTGACAACAACAAAAGGCACAACAATCGTCTACACTGCAACATACAACCCAATTTAACATCATAAACTTGTTTAGATATTTCGGGGTAAGGTGAAAAAAGTTTCACCTAATTTTTCCTTTTCTTCAAACAAAAAAATTAACAAAAAGGGGAACAAAAAATGGTCGTTGAAATAAAACAATACAACTCAGCACACGAAATAGCAGAAAACATAGACAACCAAATCAGCCAAACCAAAAGCATTCTAGGCGAGCAACTGCGCAAACTCGACGAAATCCGAATCATGGCAGAAAAATCCAAAAAAGTCCGCGAACTCGTCATGAAACTGGCCGGCAAAAAAAACCGTGACGATGGCGTCGGTGAAGTAACTGTAGGCTCCTTAACCATAGTTTTAGATGCCACACCCTTCCATGAACTAAGCGCAATAGAAGCCGTAGTAAGAAGCCACCAAGAACGCCTGCTAACCTTGCAGAAGGCACGCGAAGCACTCAAATGGCTAGACCAACTCGGAGACACCGAAGGCTTAAGCTACCTCGTTCTGGAATCAGACGCTGTTCCTGAACGCATACTATTTAACATGTAACTTTAAGGCAGGAACCAGCCATGAGCCAAGCACGAATCTTTGCACTAAGAACCACCGTGGTGGAAATTAAAAAACTGGAGCCTTGCCTGCAAAATATTTTTCTTTTTCAAAAAGACGGGCAAGTAATCGCTAAAGATGACCAAACCCGCGATGAACAAGTTAGGGCTTTAGCAGATTTTTTTGGAGCCTTGCTGAACCGTGCAGAAAACGTTGATGCCCTCACTGACTTATCACTTGCTGGCTCGAAGTCAACGCTCAATGTTTGCTGCATTGGCGACTTGTATGCTGGAACTGTTTTTTCTCGCGAAACAGACCAAAAAACTGTTAAAGCCCTAACCAAAATCACTCTGCCAACCATAATAAAACTGGTAGACCAAATCGCGCCAATCACCCAACTTCCTGTTTCGCAGGAACTGCCCCAAGAGAACTCTACACCGCAACCTGTGCAAGATTCAGTTAGTCTTCCTAAAGTGCCTGTTAACCAGTTTATTGTGGAAAAAATAGGTGGCTTGCTAACACCACAGGACACCGTGCGTGTTGACAGCATAACTGTGGAAGGCTGGTTTAACCTGTATAGTAATCAAGAAATCCGCGAAGTCAACTTGGAAAGCATAAGCGGGAAAATCACACGTTGCAAATTTAAATCCAACAAGAACCAAAAACAGCTCAGCGGTACAATTTTGGTTCCAGAAAAAATCATGTCAGCGCTAAAAGTTGGTAGGGGCGAGTTGGTTATGGTTGCACCTGTTGTAGAATTGGAGGCTCAAATGTGACACGAAAAGCCCAAAACCAAGCTGTTATCCTTGGGGAAACCCAAAAAATGAGTGAGAAAGTTATCGGTTATATTTTGCGAACGGAGTCCACTGCCAAAATCAACCTTGTCGAGTCTGACAAAATTGTTGACTACGCCATGTTTAATTCGCAGTTGATTGAATCCGCTCATGGCATGGCAGAAGCAATAGGCATCGACGGTGCAGATCAGGTGGTTGTTGCTGGGAAAAACATCAAAACCATCTGTAAAATCTCAGGCAAAACAAAAACTTGCGTTTTCATCAAAACTTAAGCGTCTATTAAAAAGACCCAACCTCTGTTTCTTTGGTTCTCACTTTTGGGGGTAAAATCTAAATGCAAGTTCCCAGTCAAATACTGTCAGTGAACATTAATGAGTATTAAAGAAGACCCAATTAAACTTCACAAAGACGCAAACGCCCTAATGGAAAACGGCAAATACGAAGAAGCACGCGAGCTTTTCGTAAAAGTTGCCGAACTCTACTATAAAGGTCAAAACTATTTTGGCGCTGCCGAAATGAACTATAAAGCAGGCGAATGCAGCCTATCTCTTAAAGAATATGAGAAGGGCGTTGAGCTTTTTACTAAATCCTCAGAAATCAGCTTTAACAAAGGTTTTGAACGCTACGGCATAAGCGCGCTTGAATCTGCACGGGAATGCCAAAAAGCCTTAGGGAATACTCAAGAAGTTGAAGCTATCACCAAAAAAATCGATGACTTCAACAAGAAACAGCAAGAACAAGACGAAGAAAGCAGTTTCTCAGTTTTCTCCTAAACCCTTTTTCATTTTTCAACATTTTTGGATTGGAAAATCATCCAAAGTTACCTGCCCCTCTTAGAGTTCTGTAGACCCCTCTATCATTTCTGCATAGATCAACTATTTGGAGCCTAATAGGCGGCAAATAGAAATGTTGCATATTACCTTTAGGTTGTTTGGGTTTTGTACCATTCGCCAAACTTACGCACCGAAGATGCCCGATGAGAAAAACCATTTTTCTCCTTAATGGTCATTTCCGCAAACGATTTCTCGCTGCTTTTAGGTTGGAAAATGGGATCAAAACCAAATCCTGACTTACCTGCTTCTTTCCGCTCGCTTGTGGTGATTTGTCCTTTGGATTCGCCCATAAAAACCATGGGTTCTGGGTTGTCAGTTTCACAGTAGGCTATGGCTGAGCGGAAGGTTGCCGTGCGGTTTTTTTCTTCAATCATAAGTTTGAGGATGCCGTGGTTGTGCAGGGTTTTGTAGACGTAGGCGGAATATGGACCTGGGAAACCTTCAAGTGTGTCAATGAAGAGTCCTGCGTCTTCCACGATGAGGGGCAGATGGCATCGGCTGAAGGCTTCTTTTGCACTGGCTTTGGTGATTTCTGCAATGCTATCATCTTGGATTTCGGCACCTTTCATTTTAAGCCAGCCAACTGTTACGCCTAACGGGGCAAGCAGACTGTGGACTTCTTGAAATTTGTGAACGTTGCCCGAAACAAAAAAGACCACTTTACCCTTCAATTTACACTCACTGCTTTCGTTCTTCAACATAACGTCCACGCCGTTCAATCTCTTTAATTTTCAAATAAACCTTTTCCGCTTGCTCGCCTAAAACCATCGAGTAACCACAGAAAACCCCCTCTAAGCATTCTTCCCAACACAGAAAATGGGTGCTTTGAAGTGCGCGCTTAAGCAAGTGTAAATCTACGCCCTTGGCTTCGACCTCAACGTTTTTTTCGCCAAGCCCAAAGTCTACAAAGAAAATTTTGCCCTCAGGAGTCAGAATCATGTTGGAGGTGGTTAGGTCGCCGTGGATTAGGTTGTTTTGGTGTAGTTTGCCGATTAATTCGCCGATTCGAGTGCAAAGCGCCTTGCGTTCGGCTTTGGGGAGGATGTTTAGGACTTGTTTGACTTGTTTGCCTTCTATGTATTCCATGATGATTGAGGCTTCGGGAACGTTTACCAAGTAAATCAGTGGTGTGGGTATGCCTGCGGTTTTTGCGTCATGTATCATTTGTGGTTCATGTACTGTGCGGTATGTGCGAATCTGCCTGTCAAGTTCGGCTGGGCGGTAACGTTTGGGAATGCGGGTTTTGATTATGACTTCTTTGCCTTCCAGTTCGGCTCGGTATAGGCTGGCTTCTGCGCCTTTCTTAAACAGCTTTACTGTATCCATGGCACATCCACCCTATCCACACGCCATCGCAACTTAACAAAACTCTCCTCAACAGGCGTCCGTAACCCATGTGTATAAGCCAACACGCCCGTCCACGCCACCATCGCACCATTATCAGTAGCAAACTTTAAGGGAACAACATGAAAAGACGCCTCATGCTCCCCCGCAATAACTGAGAGCATATCCTGCAGTCGCTTGTTTGCTGCAACCCCGCCTGTTAGCAAAACCTCTTGTTTCTCAGTGTGAGCCAGCGCCCGCTCAGTAACCTCGGTAACCATCGAAAACGCATGCTCCTGCAGGCTGTAACATAAATCCTCAATCCGCTCCCCCCTCTGTAACTGCGCAGTTGCCGCTGTCAACAATCCGCTAAGCGACAAATCCATGCCCTTAACCACATACGGCAGCGAAACCAGCTTTTTGCCCTCCAACGCCAACTTCTCCACCGCAGCGCCCAACGGTAGTCCCTTCTGGTTCTTCAATCCCGCTTCACGCGCAAAAACATCTAAGCAGTTTCCCAGTGCAATGTCGAGGGTTTCGCCAAAGACTCTGTAGCGCCCCGAAGTGTAAGCAGTTACCATAGTGTTTCCGCCTGACGCATACAGCGTGACGGGGTCGGTGACGCCTGTTTGAAGCTTTCCAATTTCTATGTGCGCCACAGAATGATTGATGCCGACCAATGGAACATTAAGATAAGATGCTAAAGCACGGGCTACAGTTGCGCCTGTTCGCAGACATGGTCCCAAGCCTGGACCCATAGAAAACGCCACAACCGCCAAATCCGAGGGTTTGATGCCTGCATCAGAGAATGCATCTTTGAGGACTTGGTCGGCTACTTCTGCGTGGTGACGCGCGGCTTCTCTTGGATGTATGCCGCCTTCCGTGGGGACGTAGCTGTCTTTGGCGTTTGCTAAGATGTCGCCCTGAAAATTGGCTATTCCAGCGCCGAAGTCATCCGCGGTGGATTCGATGCCTAAACAGTACTGCGGTGTTTTGGTCATGTTTTTCAGCTTTTTGTTCATGTGTTCCATGTTTTTAAAGGGGATAGATATTTTTATGTGAATCCAACGCTTATATCATTGTATTATTTGGAATGGGTTATAGAATGCCTAAACGTAATGACCTTGAACAGAAAGCACTCCACTACGTCGTTGGAACTGGTTATCAAGGTGTACTTCAATCTGACCTTTGGCGCGAACTCGGTGCAAGCAGCCGAGAAGGCTCACGTGTATCAATTAAACTTGAAGAAAAAGGCTTAATCCGTAGAGAAAAAGAACTCCAAGAAGGCAGATGGACCTACAGGCTCTACCCCAAACGTCTCCCAGCCTCAATCGAAACCATCAGCGACTGCCCCTGCCTACTATGCCCCGACAATGCACGATGCGACCCCACAACCACGATTTCACCTAAAAACTGCACCCGACTAACCGAGTGGATATTGAATCTGGGAAACGAGAAGCCCGCTGAAACTATGGAAACTGATGAAGTCTCCGAGGATGAAGAGGTTTCAAGCGAGCTTGATGAGCAAGAGGAAACTGTTGATGCCGAAAGCTTGGATTCAGAGTAGAAAAAACGAGTTTTATTATAAAAAAGCTAAAGCGGAAAATTACCGTTCCCGTTCCACCTACAAGCTGGTTCAGGCAAACGAGAAATACAATTTTATCGTACGAGGTGACATTGTTGTTGACCTTGGAGCTGCCCCTGGCGGCTGGATTCAGGCAGCAAGAAAAATGACAACCAAAACAGGCTTTGTTTTAGGTGTTGACTTAAAACCTATCGAGCCTTTCCCACAAGAGTACATCCGCACAATCATTGCCGATTTAACTGAACCCGGCATAGCTGAGCATATTCTTTCCTTTTTGCCTCGGAATCCTGATGTGGTACTCTCTGATGCCGCGCCAAACGTGACAGGCATTTGGGAAATGGACCATGCATGCCAAATTGATTTAGCAACTAAAGCTTTTGAAATTGCCCAAAAAATCCTAAAACCAAACGGCAACTTTTTTGTTAAAGTCTTCGAAGGTGCCTTACTAAACGAGTATATCCAAACGCTCAAACTGAATTTTGAGGAGATTAAACTGGTTAAACCCAAAGCCAGCCGCAGCCAGAGTTCAGAAATGTACATTTTAGCCACAGGACTAAAAACCTCAAAGCCCCCTGTGGAAGAGTAAACCTAAATTTAGCCCACCCTATTCTTCTGTTTAGGTGCGCACTTTGAAAATTATTTCAGCAGATTCCGCCGCTGCAATCCTTGATGAGCAGTTTGAGCCAAAATTTCTTGTTGCCTCAGCCGCGGTACTGGTTGAACCACCCTACCGTGAACCCAGCAGTCGAATAGCTGAACCCATATTTCGTGAAGTTGACACTGGCTTTGATGTCATTGTACATGAGGCAGAACTTTGCCGAAGCCTGCTTGACCAGAAACCCGCGGATGTGGTGCATTTAGACATGACTCTTGGCGGTGTTTCTATTGAGGAGCTTTCGCCTGTGGAGTTGGTGAATCTTAGGGCTTCTCGGACTGGCAGAAAAAATATCCTAAAAATTCTGCCTCGACTTCGTAGTGTTGCTGGTGAAATCAAACGTGTCCACGGTATCGATATGCTTGCGATTGGTAAAGAAAGTGTTGCTGTGCGGGTTGCGGAGTTGACGGCGGGCAGTGAGGCTATTTTGTTTGCGGTGCAGAGAGCCTTGGATATGGGTGAAACGGTTTTGTTGGGGTTGCCTACGCTTTGTCAGCCCAGATTTTCCAGTGGCAGAGTAGATTTGTGCTCGCTTATCGCGGCGGAGCATGATTTGCGGGGGTTTGCGCTGGATTGTGGGGGGATTCTGGGAAAGGTTAAATTGCTGGAAACGTTAAATCCGTGTGCACGAGGGTTCCGTGCCATTAAAATAGTGCCAACCTGTTGAGGAAAATAGTATGAATTTAATTCCAAAGTTTTGGATGACTGCATCATCAAAACGTAAGCGCATCTACTCAATCATGTTTATGTTCATATTATCTTTGCTGGTAACTATAGCTGGAACTTTTGTTCAAATAAGCCAAGAAGAAGCACAAGCCATAAACGACCAGCTTGATGAAATACGCGCTAGTGATACTTTGGCGTTGGACATTTTCGTTAACAACGTCGTTATTTGCTTGTTAATGTTTATTCCCGTGGTTGGTACGGCGGCAGGGCTTTTTGTGTTGTTTAGCACTGGCATAGCCATCAGCGCGCAGGCAAGTATGTTAGGGTATCCGCCACTTGTGGTTTTGTTAGCTTTAATGATAACGCCGATATTTTGGATTGAATTTGCCGCCTACTCAACAGGCTTAACTGAGGGTATCTGGCTTTTCCGTAGACTTTGGCAGCGGCGTTGGGGCGAATTAAAATGGTACGGTGTTATGATTGGAATCTGCGTGGCTTTGCTTGTGTTAGGTGCCATTGTGGAAGCTGTAATGATTCAAATGGTATAACTAACTATTTTTTGTTATCTCCAAGCTTATATCCAAAGCTTTCACGCTATGGGTTAGTGCGCCTAAACTGATAATGTTCACGGGTGCTTTAGCGTACTCTGCAATGTTTTGCTCATTAATGCCTCCACTCGCTTCCAATACGCCCAAAAAGCCTTCAGACACCAACAATTCGGCTGCCTCCCTAATTTGGTCAGGTGAAAAATTATCCAGCATGATAATGTCTGCGCCTGCCTTAGATGCTAAAACTGCATCCTCTTTGCTGGTAACTTCCACCTCAATTTTCTTGCTAAACGAAGCGTTCTGCTTGGCAAGTTGCACAGCTTTCTCCACACTGCCCACGATAGCAAGATGATTGTCTTTTATCAAAACCATGTCATCCAAATGCAGCCTATGCGCGTCACCTCCGCCGATAATGACTGCTTTTTTGTCAAAGTACAGCATGCCCGGCGCGGATTTGCGGGTTGCAGCGATTTTCACGTTTGGGTTTATGGCGTTGATTTTTTGGGTTAGGGTTTTTGTTTTGGTGGCGATTCCGCTCATGCGTGACATAATGTTTAGCAGGGTGCGTTCTATTGTGAGAATGGTTTGTGCGTTCCCAGAACTTTCCAGCAAAACCTGTTTGTTAACTACGTCTTGTCCATCAGCTACGTTTGCTTTAACTTTTAATCCCACATACTCTGCCAGCACAACTGCTTCCTCAACACCTGCAACCACGCCTGCTTCTTTGGCGATTACTTCTGCTTTAACCTGTAAGTCTTTGGGAATCACGGCTGAAACCGTTACGTCTCCCAGTCCGATGTCTTGTGTTAGTATTTGGCTGAGTTTTTCTTCCAAAATTTTTCTGGGAACAAACATACCTATGGTTTGTTGTCTTAACCTTAAAACAGTTACTTTTGCTTTTGGCAGATAGAAACCAAAATATGGTTAAAAGCGTACTTTGTAGGCTATGCGACTGATGTTTAGCTGTTCAGAACTGGGGTTAGGACACGTTACACGCATAATCCCCCTAGGAAAGCAGCTAGAAACACGCGGTCACGAACTCCATTTCTACAGTGGCGGCAAAGCCTACGAACTTTTAAAAGAACAGTTTAAAAATGCCTATCACTGTGCGCCCATTTCTTGGTATGAGAATGCGCATGGCATAATCACTTCTGCTTCGCTCATCAACATCCTGTTTCCTTTGCCACTGTTTAACCCTGAAACAAACAGGCTCGAACTCAAAAGCAGCAACGCCATGGAAACCATCCACCGCTACTACGAACTACGCGAAAAAATCCGCCAATTCAAACCCGACCTGCTCATCGCTGACGGAGACATCAACGCATTACGTTTGGCAGAAAGATGGAAAATTCCCTCACTCTACATTGAAAACATGATACGCCCCAGCTTGGGCTTTAATACGTTTCTTAACCCAGGCGAACGCATAGTGGAGCGTTACGTGAAGAACTGCACAAAAATTGTAATTCCAGATGTGGCGCCGCCAAACACGATTTCTTCCTACAACATCGGCGACTTGTCTCAGGTTGGGGTTCAAGACAAAACCGAGTTTATCGGTCCATTTATGGATACAAAGTATGTGGAGGGTGCTGAGGAGCATATTTTTGCGCCAATTAGTGGTCCAAGCGGAACCCGCGCAAGACTTGCCAACATAATTTTGCCTGTTCTGCAGAAGGCTAAAACAAAAAGTATCGTAAGTCTTGGTGACCCCAGCAAAAAAGTCTCAGTGCAAGTTGGAAACTGTACAATTTACACTTGGCTTTCCCGTGAGGAACGTGCAGAGGCTATGTGGAATGCGAAAATGGTGATTTTCAGTGGGGGGCACATGACCTGTTTTGAAACCGTCAAGTATGCTAAACCAAGCATTTGCATTCCCACGCAGCCCGAGCAGTTGGCAAACGCGGCTAAACTACAAGACCTAAACTGTTCCGTGCTGGCTAAAAACCAAAAACAGCTATCTCAAGCTATAGCAAAAATCGAGGCTAACCAGGAAACCTACAACCAAAGCGTCATGAACCTAAACAGGTTCGCCAGCAAATACGACGGGTTAAGCCGAGCAGTAGAAATAATTGAGCACATGCTGGATTAAGGCTTTAGTTTTACCTGTTTTATTTCGCCATCGGGGGTTTCTTCTTCAAACACTATGCCTTTGAAACGGTAAATTTTTGTGTTTTTGTTTAGCCACCTGTCTGGGGGCACGCCTGCTTTTAGGCAACATTGACACAAAAACTCTTCCTCACACCAGCACCACTCCACTGGAACTTGAGGCAAAAGCAACCCCTTATAGAAACCGCTCTCAACAATCAAACCGTCTTCTCCTACTTTGATTTTGTTTAGGTACTCTTTGGGGTTTTCAACTTGGATTTGTTCTGGTGGCGTGAGCACACTAACCTCAAAAACCACTTTGTCGAGCTCTTTGGCTTGCATGGGTTCAAAACGTGGGTCTTCTGTGGCAGCGTTAATGGCTGAGTCAATAACGGCTTGTACCAGTGGCTCAGTTGGGTACGGGTACCCGATGCATCCGCGTAACTCTTTTTCTTTATTGTGTAGTGTGTTGATGGTTACAAAGACGCCGCATGGAACTTTTAGGTTCTCTGAGATGTATACGGGCGGTTTGAGGGTTTTGTGGTTTTGCAGGTACTCTGTAACGGTTTCTCTTGCTAATTCGACAAGAAATTTTCCATCTTCTAAGGTTAACTCAAACGGCACAGTACTCACCTACTAATAAAATAATGTAGAAAATTAAGAAAAGTATGTTGGTTTAGAATTTGACGGATTCTGCGGTTACGCCGTCTTTGGTGATGAACAACATGTCTAAGCCGTCGCCGCTCATTGCATCACGGCTAATGGCTGACTTGATTGAACGCACCACAAGGTCTTTGGCTTCTTGAATTGTCATCTCAGGCTTGTAGCCTTCCTCAAGCACACCCATAGCGGTTTCAGTTCCAGAACCTACCACGGCATACTTGTCAGGAATAAGACTGCCTAAAACATCCAACACGTAAAGTGACGCGCCATCCTCGTCTAAGCCGCCCACGATGGTTTGAGTAATCAGGGGGGCGTATCTGCGGTTGAAGAGAATGTTTGCCATAAGTTTAGATGCTGCTTTAACTGTGATTGACCGTCCAACATCCATGCTGAAAAGGTTGGCTTGTGCCTCAACTTCTCTTGCGAGGATTTGCATGTCGCCGACTAATCCTGCACATGCTACGCCGATGCGCTCGGTTACTTTGAAAACTTTTTTGCCGCCTTTGCTCATGATGAAGTTACCGTAAGTTACACGTTTCTCAGAGGCTAAAATTACGCCGTCTGAGCATACCACGCCGATGGTTGTGGCACCTGGCATCCATGCTACTCCGTTTGGAGCTTGGTTTGGCTCAGAAATCTGCGGCATTTGGGGCAACTGAGTGAATTGTGGTCCATATCCTTCCATAATTTTTCGCCTTTTGTTGTTATACACTAATCAATCTATTAAGGTTACTTATAACCATTAAGAATACTTTTTAGGTTCTTAAATCACGTATCAGGTGCTATTTATGATGTGTTTTACGTAAAAATACTCCAAGTACCACTACTGCAACAATAACGCCTAATACAATAACGGCAATCTGTACTGAATCTAAACCCCCAAAGGATAATGTCTGATTGTTGTCTTGATTGTTTGGAGTCTCGGAGTTTAAACTGCTGAAAGTTGGCGTACTCAGTGCTGTGGGGGTTGGTGTGGGCGTTATGCTCGCGGGGTCACCGACGGTTATCGTTTGTATGCTACTATAACCGCTGTTTTCGCCTATGTAAACAACAGCAGTACCGCGTACTTCTCTGTATCCAATAAATGCTTCAACCTTAAAATCAATCTGTGCCCCCGCAGGTAACGGTGAAGTAATGGTGGCAAGAGTGCTGAAAGTTACCGTTATGATTGTTTCATCTGAATCTGACGCAAGAATAGGTGAATTTTTGTACTTGATACTTCCCGTTTCAAGAGGGGTTTTCCAGTTTGTCCATATGTCTTCTGCAAAATGTCCCTTAAACCGTACATTGTAATACAATTTTAACTCCTGTGAGTCTTCATAGCTGCTAACCGGCTGATTTCTAATTATAACGTCTATTCCATTACCATCCACATGATAGCCGTTTTGGGTGGTTATTGTTACTTCCTGTCCTGTAAACGGGTCTATGGTAGTGGTGGTTGTTGGTGCCACATCATATGAGTGGTCAGCAAACTCTAATGTGAACTCTGGAACAGACGGTTTTGGTATGGCTGCCTCTGATGGTTTGATTAATATTAAACTTGAAGCTGTTAAGACAACAATAAGTGCTACTGCCAAACTTTTTTGCAAATTGAGCATACTTAAACCAACCACTACCGTATTTATGATGTATTGGAAATAAAGCTTGGCTAAATTTCCCCTTAATTAGTGAAAAAATGATTATGGACGATTCGCAGCCTCTAAGATGTCAAAAATGTGGAAAACCCATCGGTTACGTCACTGTTCTGGCAAAGGGACTGGCTGGGTATGCCTCAGGCTATCCAAAATTTTAAGCTTGTTGCTATCTGCATGGACTGCCACGCTAAACGGTAGAAATAGGAAAGGTTTTTCCGAAAGCACACGGGCTAAACATAGTGGTTAGCTGTGATGATAGAGGTTTTCAGCCAAAACCACAACGGCACATGGTTTGCAGTGGCCATTTGTCAGCAGGAAATCTTGGCAACATCCTTTGGCAAAACCCAAGAGGACACGTTGCAAAAACTGCTCGATAACTTGCCTTTTAATGAGCCTTTCCAAGTTCATTCTGAGCCTTCAAGTTTCGCCCAAAAAACCATCCATCAAATGAGCGACGCTCTTGAAGGCAAACAAAACAGCCCAAGTCTCCCTTTTTGCTTCTCACACCTACCCCAATACACCCAAAAAGTGCTCAAAGCAACCCAACAAATCCCGTTGGGCTACGTGGCATCGTATGGTGGCTTAGCCAAAGCTGTCGGCGGAGGAGCACGAGCGGTTGGGAACGTGATGGCATCTAACCCGTTTGCGCCACTGGTTCCCTGTCACCGAGTTGTAAAGTCAGATTTGTCGTTGGGTGGTTATGGTGGCGGTTTGAAAGTCAAAATTGAACTTTTGCAACAGGAAACGCAGGGTTTTTTGGAGCCCAAAACAGTCAGTGTTGACGGCGGCGTTTTGATGGTTTATCCTGTGGAGCAAGTTTTAACCCGTTTAGCCATGCTTTAGGCATAAATATTATTAGCGTGCAAGAGTCAACTTTGTTGAGGCAAAAGCATTGTTCACTAGGGGGCTTTATGTTGGGCGGTTTCAGCCTTTTCACATTGGTCATCTTGATGCGATAAAGGCAGTTCTAAAAGAAGTAGATGAACTCGTAATCGTTATCGGCAGCGCACAATACAGCCACCGCCCCACTAACCCCTTCACCGCAGGCGAACGACTCGTCATGATACGCAGTGCACTAAAAGAAGCAGGCATTTCTGACAACAAATTTTGGATTGTTCCAGTTCCAGATGTGCACCTACATATGCTTTGGGTTAGCGCCGTTGAAGGTTACACGCCTCATTTCAAGCTTGTATACACCAATGAACCCCTGACAAGACGGCTTTTTAATGAAGCAGGTTACGAAGTCCGCGGAATCCAACTGTTTGAGCGTCAAATGTACATGTCCACAGTGGTGCGTGAAAAAATGCTTGAGGGCGACGGGTGGGCCGAACTGGTTCCGCCGAGTGTGGCTGATTTTATCGAAAAAATCGATGGGGTTAATCGGGTTAGGGATTTAGCGAAAAATGACCGTTAACGTGGCTGTTACGTGTTAGCAACAGTTTTTTCTGGAGACGCTTTAAAGTATAACTTGTACGCCAAAAGGAATGTGCCAATAACTATCAATACTGCACCAATCAGGCTTATGACTGGAACAAGAAGTACTGCTAACAGATTATTTAACAGGTGCAATGCAACTGCCAAGAGGTAGTATGGTATGATTTTTCTTTTTGCTAATCCATACGAAATTATGGTAGCGCTTGAGGCATGAAAAATTAGGCCTGGAATCCTATCCATAAATGGTACACCTAAAACTGAAACATATAATATCATTTCTGTTACGCCAAAACCCAACCCAATCAGTGTACCTAACGTTACAAGTGACCGCTCTGTTTCTCCATGTCTATAAAATAAGGGCACAACTTTGGCAAATTCTTCTAAGAAGGGTGCAAAAAGGACTGCTGTGCAAATTGTTGTGTTAATAAACGGAAGGCTCACGCATAGGGCATCGGAGAACTGTGAGAAGAAAACCACAAAGGGCACGCTAAATATGATGCCTGAAATGAAAAAGAAAATTTTTTCGTTAAGACTTGGTTTGTGGATTGGGATTATGCATGTGCGTTTGTTTTCCAAAAAAACCACAATATCAGTAAGTTCTTGCGCATTTATCAGTATTGCCACAAATTATGCCTTATCAAACGTTACTGTTTGTATACTGAGGTCTTTTTGAGCGTATCTGTGTTGCTAAAGTTGGTCTGGTTGATTATTTTTTTGTCCTTTTATTTTAGGGGGTTTACAAGAAATATGTGCGATACGTTTTATAATACCGTTGAAGATTTTCGTTATTTAATTGGAGGGGAAAAACACGAGCGCAAGATGGCGTAGAACAAATAAAAACAAAGATTGGTTAAACTTTAACACGTCAACAAAGGCTGGCGTCAAAAAATCATCGAGCAAACCACCAGCTAATCACCAAAAAATTCTGTCACCGCCAAATTTCCGTCCACCAAAAAGCTACGCTAAGCGCAAATGGGAAGAGCCTTCGCCCCTCATAGATATCTTCCAAGAAAAAAATTCAATCATAATTGTTGCTGAAATTGCAGGTTTCAACAAAGATACACTTAAAATAAACGTTAAAAATCAGAAATTAACGCTTTCTGCAAAAACAAAAGAGCGAAGATACTATAAAAGTTTAAATCTTCCGAAGGTAGTCATACCCAGCGCAGTGCACACCACATATAAGAACGGCGTGCTGGAAATCAAACTTAAAAAGGCACAAGCGCCTGAAGCAATAAACAAACAAGCGGATTGAAAAAGGAAATGCCACATAGTTTAAGAAGAATCAGGAAAACAAGAGGTTCAAGAACACAGGGTTACGGTAGAATAGGTCAGCACCGTGACCGCGGCAGTAGCGGATACAAGAAAGTTGGAAGACACAAGCACCTTTGGAGCTACGTTAACGTCTATGAACCTGACTACTTCAACAAACGCGGATTCACAAGCCCACAAAGTTTACACCGCAAAAATAATGCTATAAACTTGGTGAAACTTGCAGAGATTGCCCCTGTGCAAGAAGATGGCAAAAAAACTGTTGACTTGACCAGTCTTGGGTACACTAAACTTTTAGGTATGGGCACAGTTTCATCTGCTCTAACCGTAAAAGTATTGGCTTGTTCCAAGTCAGCACAGGAAAAAATCACTGCTGCCGGCGGAGTAGTAATAACACCCTCCCAAGACGGAGAGTAACCGACTAAATGGCCGGAAGATTCCTAAACTTATTCAAGCCAATCGGCAGGGTATTACCTGAAATTAAAAAGCCGCAACGCAAGGTAAGTTTTAACGAGAAACTCTTCTGGACCGCAATTGTACTTGTATTGTTCTTGGTAATGACCGAAATTCCGCTTTTCGGTGTACCCCAAGATGTACAGGACAACTTTGGTGCTCTGCGAGTTATTTTTGCTTCAAACCGCGGCACCTTAATGGAGCTTGGTATTGGACCAATTGTCACTGCAGGTTTAATTTTGCAGTTACTTGCAGGTTCCTCAATCATAAAATGTGATATGTCCAATCCAGAGGACAGAGGCTTATTCACTGCCGCAAGCAAAGTCTTCAGCATACTCCTCACAGGTATTCAAGCAGGAGCATACATTATCAGCGGCATGTATGGGTCACTTTCAGGTGGGGTGGCCTTGATAATATTTTTACAGTTGTTAGCTGCTGGAGTCGTAGTTATGTTAATGGATGAACTTGTCCAGAAGGGCTGGGGTATGGGCAGTGGAATCAGCTTGTTCATTATGGCTGGTGTTGCTCAAACCATCCTATGGTCAACTTTCTCGCCGACTAATGGCTTGTTTGTTGGTTCACTTGGAGCCTTAATGAGTGGTCAACAATCATTAACAAATTGGGCAATAGGCACTTATCAAGGCGTTTTCCCCTCTCTAGTTGGCTTCATCGCCACAATAGTGATTTTCCTAATCATCATCTACCTAAACGGTGTACGCGTAGAACTTCCAATGACCTACGCTGGATACAAAGGATACCGAAGCAAATACCCAATCAAACTCCTCTACGTTTCAAACCTGCCAGTAATCTTTGCCTCAGCACTCTTTGCAAACGTGTACTTCTTCTCCCAACTACTCTGGAGTACACAGGGACGTCCTGACCCCGGTACAAACTTGCTGTTCCAAATCCTAGGTGATTACTCATACAATGCAACATCAGGTGCCACTCAAGCCGTAGGCGGCTTAGCATATCTTACTTCTGCACCAAACGGTTTGCAAGCTGTTGCAATGGACCCTATTCGTGCACTAGTTTACTTGCTTATCCTAGTAGTTTTCTGTGCTGTCTTCTCGCTGGTCTGGCTTGAAGTAGGCGGTTTAGGTCCCTCAAAAGTTGCAAAGCAACTGATGGACAGCGGCATGCAGATTCCAGGATACAGACGCTCAAGCAAACCCATCGAGTTAATCCTCAAACGCTACATCCCAGTTGTCACAGTGCTGGGTGGTATAATCGTTGGTTTAATCGCTGGATTGGGTGATTTCTTTGGCGTGTACGGTACAGGCACGGGTATATTGCTGTCAGTTGGTATCATTTACCAGTACTACGAGTTACTGATGCGTGAACGCGCTGCGGAAATGTTCCCTGCGTTTAGACGTATACTTGGAGAGTAACATAAAATCGACAAAAACGGTTATTAATAAGAAAACCGATACGCTTTAAACATCACAGTGGAGAAAACACATGTCTGCGGTACTATTATCCATCCCCGTATCTACCCTAATAATTATGGCTATTGCAATGGGCATTGCGTTTCTTAACACTGTTGTTAACCGCCTGTTAATCAGTCACTTTCTGGGTTGGAGTCAATATCGTACAATGCAAAAAGAAATGGCTGAGTACCGCCAAGACATGATGGCTGCGATGCGTGTTAACGACTTAAAAAAAGTTGAGAAACTAAAAAAGAGAGACTCTCAAATCAAAGCAATGCAGGCGAAAATGGCTAAACCCCAGTTTGTTCAGCTTGCAGTGTCTTTCCTGTACATCTTTGTCTGGATATTTGTTTTAACCCCAACATTTGGCACCACAACAGTTGCCTACGTTCCTGGGTTTTCCGGATTTTTCCCTGATGGCGGTGTTCCCGTCTTGTACTGGTATCCAATTTGCTCTTTCCCGCTTGGTTTGCTTGCTACTAGACTCCTAGGTACAATGCCAATTGAATGGTAGTTGAGGCACAAAAATGGCGCCCGCTATAAAAAAACAGCAATCAATTGCACAACAAAATGTTGTACTTTGTATTTCAGGCATGGCTGGGACTGGGAAAAGTACGCTTTCCAAAAAGATTGCTGAACGGTATAATTTAAAATATTTTTCAGGTGGAGACGCTCTCAAAGCTTTAGCTATAAAACAAGGTTATGATGCTGCTAAAGAGGGTTGGTGGGAAAGCTCTGAAGGTTTAACGTTTCTTGCACGAAGAGAAAAAGACCCTCAATTCGATAAAGCTGTTGATAATAAACTACTTGACTATGCAAAAGAGGGCAATGTTCTACTTGACAGTTGGACAATGCCTTGGCTGCTCAAAGATGGCTTTAAGATTTGGCTTTTAGCTTCCTTAGAGAAGAGAGCTGAACGGATTGCTAAACGAGATAAGTTGACTGTTAAAGAGGCTTTTGAGGTTTTAGAGAAAAAAGAGTCTCTTACAAAATCAATCTACCGTGAACTTTATGGTTTTACTTTAGGTGAGGATTTGGCGCCGTTTGATTTGGTGCTGGATACTGACAATTTGGCTGCTCCTGAAGTTTACAGCGTGATCTGTAACGTTTTGGATAATATTGTTTTTCAGAAAAACTCTTCCACTTAATCAATTAAAGTTTACCGTTAAATTTAAAAACAAATCGCTTCTAACCTATTTGCTGCTTACCGCTTAATAGCTTAAATCAAGGGTGGGAAAGGATCTTGAAGCTAAAAAGCGCAATGGTGTTGCTGACTACACTTAGCGTTATTGCTTACTGCCTGTTCATGGCTTATTTTTTAGAATGTTCGCTGCATGACAGCTACACCACTCTTGCTATGCTTACAATATTTAACCTGCTTTTTGTCCCAATCTTTTTTCAATTTAAAGGAAGTTTAAACTTGAAGTTGGGGATCTTGGCAGTGGGCAATTTTTTTGGATTATTTTGGAACTATTTTTTCAACAGCTTTTTTTTATACATAGGTGGGGAAACTGCGGTTTATCACGTTAGTTATGTTCTTTTTTTCCCTTTTTTGAACATTATTTGGTTTGTTACTTTTTGGTCTCTGAGTTTAACGGTTCTCAGCAGTAGGTTAAACAAAAACAGGGTGGTGCCATAAGTCTTGATTGCAGAACTTATCACATTATTCACCCTTTTAATAGCAGCCCTAATGATTGCCTACACTGTAAGGCATTACGTTTTCACTCTCTCGGTGCTAAAAGAAACAAAAAAGCCCCCTGTTAAGCAAGTAAAAACCGATTATGAACCAACTGTTTCAATTCTGATTCCGGCAAGAAACGAAGGGCAAGTTATCAAACGGTTACTGCAACGAATCACTGAATTAACCTATCCTAAAACTAAAATGCAAATCGTAGTTGTTGATGATGCATCCACCGATGAAACAGGTAAAATCGCCGACAATTACTCGCAAGAATTCCCTTTTATTCAAGTTATCCATCGTAGCATCGATAATGGCGGAAAAGGCAAAGCAGATGTTATGAATGAGGGTTTCAAACAGTTAACTGGTGAAATCGTTCTCTGTTTTGACGCCGACTATTATCCGCAAAAAGATATAGTTGAACGTTTAACCTCCGCGTTCTCTGACCCCCAGGTAGGTGCCGTGCAGGGACGCGTGGTTGTTTTAAATGAGCCTCAAAGCCTCGTTACACGTTTAGTTACTCTTGAACGTGTTGGGGGATACAGAGTTGACCAGCAAGCCCGAGACCAATTGGGGCTTATAACCCAGTTCGGGGGTACTGTTGGCGGGTTTAGGCGTAGCTTGCTTGAGGAACTAAACGGTTGGGATCCGTCAGTTTTGGCTGAGGATACTGATTTGACTTTTAGGGTTTATCTTGCAGGTTACAAAATTCGTTATCTTGTTGATGCTGAGTGTTACGAGGAAGCCGTTGATTCATGGAAAGCATACGAGAAACAGCGTTACCGCTGGGCTAAAGGTCACATGCAATGCTGCTTTAAACATACTGGTAATGTGCTGAAAAGCAAGAAGCTTAATTTCAAAGAGAAACTTGACGGCATAATGCTGCTAAACGTTTATTTCATGCCAATTTTAGCTTTAATTTCCTTTATAATGGGTCTATTTTTAATTGTTTATTATCCAAGTTACCTTACCAATGTTTTGTGGCCTTTCTGGTTAATTTTTCCTTTTTTCATCTACAGTTCAGTAGGGAATTTTGCGCCTTTCTTTGAAATCGGTGTAGGCTTATATCTAGATGGGCGAGGCAGAATTCAGTGGCTGCTTCCGCTTTTGATTTTCCCCTTTTTTTATAATATTTACATTTGCTCAAAGGCTTTCTTGGTTGTTATTTTTTCCAAGCTGTTTAAACGAGATAGTAATGTTTGGGTTAAAACTGTTCATTTAGGCAGTGGTAGTAGCATAATTAACGATAACTTGAGGGAGTGTCATGCTTGAATTTTTTGTGCTTATAGTATTGTTTGTTGTTTTAGTTTTGGCTATAATGTATCTTCCTGCTTTATGGGAGCTTAGAAAACCTAAGGACAACGAACCAAGACTCATAGAGCCACCCACAAAAACAAACCAAAACAGTATAGCAAGTGAAATGGAAACTTAGGCATTCAGATATGGATTGGGGTGTCGCGGTTTATGACTGCTAATCTACTTCTTCTCTTTCTTTAACAGAAGACCAGCGTTTCTCCATTGATCCAGTGCTAACGATAAGTGTCCTGATGGATTGCCGTAAAGCGAATAAAAAATGTAACAGAGGTAAGTGCACTGGTCACATTTGTTGTATGTTTTTTGCAGTTGCTTAAACTCTGGACTTTTGTATTTCTCTGACAAATCAAAAATTGAGCAGGCAAAGTTTTGATTGTGGCACCCGCTGATTCTTCCTAAATGGTCTACGACAAGGAAATTGTTAAGGGCGTGACAGTCCCAGTCCCGTTTGTTATTTTGATAGAGGCTTTGCATGATTTTAAGAAGTTTAGTTGTCATCAAAATTTTGTGGTTTGTCTTTTTCATTTCGATGAGTTGGTCACAAAGTTTCACCATTGCTTCATTGTCAGTGATGACGAATTTGTCGTTTGCTTTGCCTATTCTGAAAAGCTGGTTGGGGTCAGTTGATTTGTCGTAGCTGTAGAGGCAGTACCAGACAGGAATGCCTTTGCTTGTGAAATGGTTAGTTATGTCCACAATCTCGTACAGGTTCATTTGTGAAATCGTGGGGGTAACGCTGACTTTTATGCCTGCATTGTGAAGTTTATCCACAGCTTCAGTTGCTTTTTTCCAAGCTCCAGGCACAGACTTGATGAAATCATTCTTTTCAGGGTCTAAACTATCGATGGATATTGCTACAAAATCCACGTTTTTTAGCAAATCCATTTTTTTAGCCGCCATGCTGCCGTTATCGTAAACTGTGGTTACGAAAAGTTTTGAAGCGTGATCTAAAATTTCGCCGATGTCATCCCGCAATAAGGGGTCTCCGCCGGAAATCACCAGTTCAACAATTCCTACTTTGTGCAGGATGTCTAAGCCTTTCTTTATTTCTTCAGTTGATAATTCGTTTTTGTCTTGTTCTTTCCAAACGTTGCAGCCGACACATCGGTAATTGCATTTTCGTGTTATAAGCCATTGTGCATGATGTGGCCTGCCACGCATAAGTGAACGTGCTGCTATTGCAGCTGTTTTCTTTATTCCTGGACTCAAATAAAGTCACGCTGTAAATTTATTAACTGTGAAAGTAACCAGATAGACCTATAAAAGCATACAGGACTTTCTCTATAGTTTAGGGTTATCTCTTTGACATTTGAAGAAACCTACTTTGACAAACAAAAATACACAAAAAAAGAACAATTAGTCAAAAGACACGTTCTTTCAGTTCTAAAATGGGCTTCCAAAATTTCAAAAGAAAACCTGCTATGCGGCAAAGGAAAACGAGCGCTGGACGTGGGCTGCGCGTACGGTTACACCAGTCAAGTTTTAACCATGCTTGGGTATGAAACTTGTGCATTGGATGTTTCAACGTGGGGAGTTCGTCAAGCAAAAAAAGGGCGCGGCGGAGAGTTTTTGGTCTGTGACGCCCAGACGGAGTTACCTTTTGAGGTTGACACATTTGATTTAGTGGCTTGCTTTGATGTGCTGGAGCATTTGGTGAATCCTGAATTGGCTCTCAAAAGCATGTTCAATGTTTGCGGGGGCGTCATGATTTGCACAACCCCCAACAGTAAGGTGGAGAAACCCATACGAAAACTCACAGGCGACTACGATGAAACTCCCATTAACGTAAAGCCTCCCAAAGAATGGGAAAACCGAATAAAGCAAAACCTGAACTGCTCCTTGCTAAGGGTTGAGGCGTTTCATGACTTCGCTGGGGCTGTTTTGGGAAAACCGTTTTTTAAGTCTGTGTGTATTCCAAGTTATGGTTTAACAGTTCGGATAGCCATAAAAAAGTAGAGCAGGGGTGCATGATGGGCGAAATTGACGTGGTGATGATAACCAAAAACAGCCAAAGAATGCTAAGGCAATGCATAGACTCCATCTATGCCAATGTCCCCGTCAGTCGCCTAATTGTGGTGGATGGGTACTCAACAGACCAAACCCTGCAAATCCTTGACGCCTTCAACAAAAAATATGGTAACGTCAAAATCATCAGCGACAGCGGCAACCGCGCCACGGCAAGACAACAGGGCATAGCGGCGGTGGAGTCAGAGTGGTTTTTGTTTGTGGACAGCGACGTAGTGCTATGCAAGGACTGGTACAGTAAAGCCCTGCGTTATGTTAAGCCTGATGTTGGAGCGGTTTGGGGCATTGAGGTTTGGTCAACATTGGGCAATACGAGTACGCTTAAGCTGTTTTTGGTTGTTACCCGTAAAATCTTCACGGTTCGCGGCGGAACACATGACACTCTGGTTCGAACGTCGGTTATCAAAGACATCAAAATCCCAACGGACCTACACGTTTTCGAAGACGCCTACATCAAAGATTACATAGAACGCAAAGGCTTCAAAGTCGTAGCCTGTTATGTGCCCTTCTGCATCCATTACCGCCCTGCATCAGTTTGGACGCTGAAAGGTAGCTTAGGTTTAATTGCGGAATCTTTGCGGCTTGGCAGTTTCCGTCTGGTTGCCCCGCTGATTTTGGCGTATGGCTTCTACACGGTATATTCCGCTTACCAGTTGATGCCCAAGAAAAAACCCGCATAGAAACCACAAATAAATCATGTTTTTTAATCTCAAGCGTTCATATAGGAAACATTTAACCGATGGCGCATGAGGCAAACTGATGAACCAAATCGACGTTGTGTTGCTAACCAAAAACAGTCAGCACCTGTTAAAGCGATGCTTAACCTCAGTTTTCCAAAATGTGCCCATAAGAAACCTCATAGTCATTGACGGCTACTCAACAGACAACACCGTTAATATTCTTCTGAAATTTAAACGCAAATTCGGCAACGTCCGTATATTCCAAATGCACGGAACCCGAGCCAAAGCCCGAGAGGAAGGCATACGCCGAGTTAGCACGGAGTGGTTTTTGTTTGTGGACAGCGACGCTGTTTTGTGTCGTGACTGGTACAGCAAAGCCAAGCAAAACATGACCGAAGGCGTGGGCGCGGTTTGGGGCTTAAATTTTGATGTTATCCCAAATGTGAAAGAAAAATGGTTTGTGCTTTTTCAGAGCCTGCTCGCGCGGCAATGCTTCCACTTACGAGGCGGCACCCATGACACGCTCATCCGAAAAAAAGCCGTCGAAGATATGCAAATCCCAGAAGAACTACACGCATATGAGGACCATTACATTCTCAAATACATCCGCCAAAAAGGCTACAAAGTCTGTGTCGGAGACGAAATCTATTGTCTCCACTACAAGCCCCCCACAAATTGGAGCGCGCAAAACGCCATCGACCAAGCTATCGTCGAATTCAAATGCGGCTGGATTTATAGTCACATGTTCTGGTACAGCTTCTTTTATCCCGTTTTCATGTTTTACTGGATGCTACAGGTGCCACTGAGCGGGTTTGGCGGAAAACTAAAACCCTAACCGCAAAATTGCTATTTGTCTGCGCATTTATCTCCAAGTGGGCATTCAGCGCTTCGGTGTTTCTTGTAGTACCCCAAGTTTAGCCGTACCAACTGAGACTCATACTGCTCAATGTCTTTTGGGTCTAAACCGATTTTCTGTGCCATCATAACTGCAATTGTAGAAGGTTTAGGTTTTGCCTTCTCCCAGATACCCCGCAGTTCCCTTAAGAAAATATTCACTCCCACGGGGCCAACACCCTTGAACTCCAACAAGCACTTTTCCAACTCATCTGGGCTGCTGGCTGCTTGGTGCAGATTTTCAAGGTTACCATACTTTTCCTTGAGCATTTTTGTGATTCCCAACAGGTTTGTGGCTGTTGAAAAATCATACCTTGCATATCCGCCCTCATCCAAAACCTCAACCAGTCGGTTCCAACCCGCCTGCAAGATCGCGTCAGGACTTGTTAGTTCTTCTTGTTCAAAGCAGAAGTATGTTTGTTTGGCGGTTTCGGCGGAGATTCTTTTGGCAAAAAGGATGGATGCTAAGAACCATTTGAATCTGTCTTCAGGCAAGGACAGGTTGAGGTCGAGCTCTTCTGAGTAGCTTTGAAGTTTAGAAAGAGCGTCCTTCACACTCATGAAGTATCCCAATAAAGAAAATGGGCGTTCTTGCTTAAAACTCGATTTAGCGTGCGAGTGCTATCCAGAGATGGTCACTGACTGGTCTTGGCAGCATCTCCACCGAATCATCCTTCTTTATAAGAAGACGTTTTGTTGGGTTAGGGTTGAACTCGCCGATTACATCCGCATAAATATGCTGCTCTGCCAAATCATCAATTATTTTTTTGGTGGACTCGGGTTCAGCGGCAATTAACAGGGCACCAGAACTAATCAGTTGCAAGGGGTCGATTTCGAAGAATCGGCAGATTTTGGCTGTTTCTGGCTCGATGGTGATTTTTTCCTCAAAAACTCTTGCGCCTAAGCCTGCAGCGTCTGCCATCTCATGAATGCCGTTGAGGATTCCGCCCTCTGTTGGGTCATGCATGGCGTGCACTCCGCCTGCTCGGTAGGCGGTTAGGGCGTCTTTGACTATGCTGATTTGCCCAAAAAAGCCCTTAGCACACTCCAGCAGTGCAGGGTTGAAAACTTTGGACAGTTGCGCTTCGCGGTCACTGGCAAGGATTGCGGTGCCTTCGATGCCTGCGCTTTTGGTGAGGATGATTTGGTCACCAGGTTTTGCTCCTGCCGCCGTTACGTAGTTGCCTTTTTCGGTTAATCCCATGATGCAGCCTACAACAATCGGGTTAGCCAGCCCTGGCGTGGTTTCGCAGTGTCCCCCCACAATCGCGATGCCCAGTTCCTTGGCGGCTGTGTGTATTTGGGTGCTGATGGTTTCAATTATTTTGCTGTCCGAGTTAGCTGGCAGCATAATGGTTGAGAAGAAAAATGCTGGTTCTACCCCAAAAGTTGCAACGTCGTTGGCGTTTATGTTTATGGCTTCCCAGCCGATGCGTTCTACTGCGCCCGTGATTGGGTCCATGCTGACAATAGCGTTTTTGTTGCCAAAATCCAAAACTGCTCCGTCCACGCCTGCGGTGGGTCCAAGCAGAACTTCGCTGCGGTTTGCTCCAAGGTGTTTGAATACGACTTCTTTGAGAATGTCGATGGGGATTTTTCCAGGAGGCAGCTTCATAGGCTAAACATCTATGCAATCTAGCTTTTAAGTTGTGGGAAAACCCGCTGCACCGCATGTACGATTGGAATGGCAATGATTAAACCCACTGCCATTTGGCCCAGATTTATGGGAACTTCTGCTAAGGCAGCGGCGAGAGGGTAACCTAAAATGAATTGTTCATAGAGGAAATAACCCAAAACCATTTCTAACCCGCCAATAACAACCGCAATAACGGCGCGTACTGTTGAGTTTTTGATGATTTTTTTCAGTTTAATGTTAAGTGAACCAACTATGGCTCCTTCTAATCCTTTAATTATTAGGGTGCCTGGTGCAAATACGCCAAAGCCTAGGTACATGTCGGATAATGCGGCTCCTATTCCGCCTGAGAGTGCACCTGTGAATGGTCCAAAGAGTAGGGCGGCGATGTAGATGGTTGTTTCTCCTACGTTGAAGTAGCCGCCTGTGGCTGGTATTGGGATGGGTGGGATTTGGGATGAGATGACGAAGACGAGGGCGGCGAAGAGTGCAGATAGTGTTAGTTTGGTTGTGGTTCGTATTATGTGGTGTTGGTTCGTGTTTTTTCACCTTATTCAAATGTGTATAGTATAGTTGTGGCTATACTAATAAGTTTTATTCACTCATTCAATCTACAAAAAGCAAATTAATATCATCAAACGCTGCCAAAACCTTCCTACCCCGCTCCGTAATCCTAAAAAACCTTTTACCCTCAAACTCATAACCCACCACCAAACCCTTCTCCGACAACTCATTAAGATGCTGATACACCGCTCCCCGAGTCATAATCTTACCCAACTGCTTCCACAAATCATAACCATAACTATCTTTTTCATTTAAAATCTTGAGAATCTTCTGCTTAGTACTAACAGCAAGCCCCAAACCCGCAGTTTTCTGTTTTTTTGTTAGCGCCTGAAGTACATCAGTTGCTTTAAGCCCGCTTCCAGTGATAAGACACATAACACTTTGGTCTCTGGAGATTTGAGTGGTGAGTTTTGGTAATGCTGCCACGGCGGCTGAGCTTGCAGGTTCAGCAAAGACGCCTTCCAGTTTGGCGATTTGCATTTCAGCAGTTAATATTTCAGCGTCTGAAACTGTTAACGCCAATCCATTTGACTCTTGGATAGCCCGTTTTGCCAATTCGTTTTGCAGAGGTTGACCAACCAAAATTGCCAGTGCCCTTGTTGAGGTGTTGCAAATTTTTGAGGACAACTGTTCTGTCAATTCGTTAACTATAGGTGCGCAGCCATCCGTTTGAACACCAACCATCCGCGGCAGTTTGCTGGTTAACCCAAGTTCTTTAAGTTCTCTAAAGCCTTTCCAAAGAGAATAGATGCTCCCGCCGCTACCCATCGAAACAATAACCCAGTCAGGCACTGAAGCTTGCTCAAAAACCTCGTATGAAATTGTTTTTTGTGCTTCAACCACAAGAGGATTAAGTTCAGCTGTAGCTTGATACCACCCTGTTTCTAATGCTAAGGCAGATGCTTTATTGATAGAGTCATCTACAATGTTTCCTGATTCCTCAATAACTGCATCATAAGCAATCATCTGCGCCAATTTTCCAACATCAACAACTTTGGGAACCAAAACATGGCAAATCAATCCCGCTTTTGCAGTGTAAGCAGCCAATGAAGCCCCCATATTTCCGTTGCTGGCACAAACAAGAGTTTCAGCTTGCTGGTCAATAGCGTTAGATGTGAGGAGCGCTGCGGCGCGGTCTCGGTAACTGTTTGTTGGGTTTCTTGTTTCATCTTTAAGGTAGAGGTTTCTTAGACCCAGTGTTTTGGATAATCTGTTTGCTTTATGAAGCGGTGTTCCGCCTTCCCCTAAACTAACCATGCTCTGCACTGGCGGAAGTAACTGCTTATATCTCCAAAAACTAAACACGCCAGAAAACGTTATTTTCGTCTTTGGTGTATCAGCATGGTATTCCAATATTGAGCTGCATTTGTCGCAGATGCTCTTTAGAGGCTGAATTGGATATTCTGTTTTGCAGTTTATGCATTGCAGTTTGCTTTCAGAGTTTTGGGGCATCTTTGACTCCTCTCAATATTAGTATACTCTATACTTTCTCTTTTTTCTGCTTACTGGGCTTGACAATAATGGATTTGCGGAGCATATTTAAAGTTGGGCAATAATTTAGCGATGTCTCCCATAAGTAAACTTGACTTTAGGTTCAGTTTGTCTGTAAATAACAAATAATTAAAATAAGGCTTCAATGCTTATGTAGCCAAACAACAACTTAGAGAACAGGGAACAGCAAAATGAGTGCTCATTCAGACCACTATTGGGTTTCACTTGCCGAGAAATTCTTCGGATTCCTACTCCTAATCATTGGAATAATAATGATTTACTTCACTGCAACAACCGAGCTGGGTCAAGTAACATGGATTTTTGCCCTGCTAAGCATTGTACTTCTCGGATTGGGTGTATTTCTAATTTTGGCAAAACCGCCAGAATAACCATCCTTTCACCCAATAATTTTTAACAGCATTTATTAAACAATCAACACATTTTTTAGCATGATAAACGGGGGCAAACCTATGCCAATACGTCAACCAATAGTTTGTGTTCTTGGACACGTCGACACAGGAAAAACCAGCCTGCTAGACGAACTACGCAAAACCAGCGTGCAAGCCAGAGAAGCCGGAGGAATGACTCAACACATCGGCGCCAGCTTCTTCCCAGTTGAAACCCTAAAAAAACTCATCGGACCACTACTTACCAACTTTAAAAGCGGTATCGAAATTCCCGGATTACTCATAGTGGACACTCCTGGGCACGAAGCATTCACGAACTTGCGCAGGCGCGGTGGAAGTGTCGCGGACATCGCGATTTTAGTGGTTGATATCCAGAAGAGTTTTGAAGCGCAAACTTTTGAGTGTATAGAAATTCTCAAAGCTCGAAAAACCCCCTTCATCGTGGCGGTTAACAAAATCGATAGGGTGCCCGGCTGGAAAAGCCAAAAAGGCACGCTCTTTATGAAATCTTACAATTCTCAGCCAGCGTTCATCCAAGAAGATTTTAACAATCGCCTTTATCAGATAATGGGTGAATTTTCAAGATTAGGCTTTAAAACCGACCGTTTTGACCACATCCGCGACTTCACCCAAAACATTGCATTGGTGCCTACAAGCGCCAAAACAGGCGAAGGCCTCTCTGAGCTTGTAATGGTTTTGGTTGGGCTAACTCAGCAGTACCTCAAACAGCGTCTCCAAACCACCGAGGGCGCCGCGAAAGGTTCAGTTTTGGAAGTAAAAGAGGAACCTGGGCTTGGTTTAACCCTGAACGCCATAATTTATGATGGAACCCTGAAAAAAGACGATTTAATCGTGGTTGGCGGAAAAGAAAAACCCCTAACCACCAGAATCCGGGCAATACTTGTGCCAAAACCGCTGGATGAAATGCGTGACCCCCGTGACAAATTCAACTCGGTGGATTGCGTATATGCTTCTGCAGGAGTAAAAATTGTTGCGCCCGACTTGGAGGGTGCTTTGGCTGGAGCGCCTCTGTTTGCTGTTCCCGCAGGTGAAGACCCTAAAAAGTATGCGAAATTGGTCACGGAAGAGGTCGGCAGAGTCAGAATCTCAACCGATGTGGAAGGCGTAATTGTAAAAGCTGACACGCTGGGCTCACTTGAAGCATTGGCAGAACTCCTGAAAGAAAAAAACGTGCAAGTACGCTCCGCTGACGTGGGTGACATTTCCAAACGTGACGTGATTGAGGCATCTGTGGTTAAAACCCATGAGCCGCTATCTGGTGCGATTTTGGCGTTTGGAGTAAAAATATTGCCTGATGCAGAAGCCGAAGCAGAAGCAACCAAAATCCCCATTTTCAAAGATCCAATCATCTACAACCTAATTGATAACTACCTCAAATGGGTAAAAGATAAACGTGAAAACAAGCAGCGAGAAGAATTTGACGCCCTTGTTAAACCAGGCAAACTAATGGTGCTGCCAAACTGCATCTTCCGCCGCGCCAAACCTCTAGTCGTAGGCGTTGAAGTTCAAGGCGGCAGAGTAAAACCCCGCGTTTCGCTTATCCGTGCTGAAGATGGATCTGACTTAGGCGAAGTCCAGCAAGTCCAAGACGAAGGAAAAGCAATCCCTGAAGCTAAAACCGGCGAGCAAGTTGCCATTTCAATGGATAAACCCATAGCTGGCAGACACATCTTCGAACGCGACGTACTATACGTAAAAGTTCCAGAAGATGACGTTAAGAAACTGTTTGCCAACCATTTGGAGGATTTAACCGACCCAGAAATTGAAGTCCTCAAAGAATACGTGAAAATGATGCGTAAAAAGGTAATGTTCTGGGGCGGAATGCTGCCTCTCTAAACTTCTTTTTATTTTCCTATAGGTTTTTATTTTTTCTCTTCGACTAAACCCTTGTGTTGCCCTTGTCACTTCAAGATAAGCCATGGTTAGTTGCGTACCCGCCAGAAATTCCCAAAACCCTAAACTACCCCAAAATCCCACTTCACAGTTTGCTTGAAAACGCCGCAAAAAAACACCCCAACCACGCAGCCATCACATTTCAAGGCAACCAAACAACTTACATCCAGCTGAATGAGCAGGCAAACAGGTTCGCAAACGCCCTTGTTCAAATTGGCATCAAAAAAGGCGACCGCGTAGCAATTTTTTTGCCCAACATTCCCCAGTTCGTCATCGCATATTTTGGCGTGCTCAAGGCAGGTGCCGCAGTAACCACCATTAGCCCTTTGCATAGGGAACGTGAGGTGGCATTTCAGCTCTCGGATTCAGGAGCCAAAGCTGTGGTTATGTTGGATAGTCTTTTCCCAATTGTTGAAGTAGTCCAGGGAAAATCCCCGCTCAAACACATCATCCTGACAGGTCTAAACAGCTTCAGCCCCGAAGCATCTGTGGCGGTTAACACGGTTTCTTTTCAAACTATACTGGAAAACAGCAGTCCACAACCCATAAACATCCAAATTAACCCCGAAACCGATTTGGCAGCGCTTCAGTACACGGGCGGAACCACAGGAACACCAAAAGCCGCCATGCTAACCCACCAAAACCTGCTCTCAAACGCCCTTGCCTTCGCTGCATGGATAAAAGGCACACCCAAAGACGTTTTTCTTGCCGCGTTGCCCCTGTTTCACATTTACGGCATGACCACCAGCATGACTGTGCCCGTAAGCCTTGGGGCAGAACTGGTTTTGATGCCCCGCTTTGAACCAATCAAAGCTCTTGAAATCATCCAGAAAGAGAAAGTCACCGTTTTCTGTGGCGTACCTACAATGTACCAAACCCTACTGGCAAACCCAGAACTGGACAACCACGATATAACCTCCATTCGCGTCTGCATCTCAGGAGCCTCCTCACTGCCCCCAGAGGTTCAAAGGCGGTTTATGCAGGTCACAGGTGGCTTTCTCGCCGAAGGCTACGGATTAAGCGAAGCCAGCCCAGTTACACACTGCACCCCCGTTGACCCCACAATGAAAACGGTGAAGGTTGGCTCAATTGGGCTGCCCCTGCCAGACACGCAGGCACGAATTGTCGATTTAGAAACAGGTACAAAACCACTGGCTGCTGGGGAAATCGGCGAGTTAGCTGTGAAAGGTCCGCAAGTGATGCTGGGTTACTGGGAAAAACCTGAAGAAACCAAGCTGGTTCTGCGTAACGGTTGGCTGCTAACTGGGGACGTGGCGCGAATGGATAGCGAGGGCTACTTTTTCATTGTGGAGCGCAAAAAAGACCTCATCAAATACCGCGACTTCAGCGTGTACCCCCGCGAACTCGAAGACCTCCTCTACGAGCACCCAACCGTGAGGATGTGCGCGGTTGTTGGGAAACCTGACGCTTACGGCGGTGAGATTCCTAAGGCGTATGTTGTTCTCAAGGACGACGCGGTTGTGTCTAATGAGGAATTGATGGAGTTTGTCAACGGCAAAGTCGCCTCATACAAGGCAATCCGCGAATTAGAACTCAAAAAAGAACTGCCCCTGAGCGCTGCGGGAAAAGTGCTAAAACGTGTCCTCAAAGAACACGCTTAAACAGCTGGCTTCTGCGCGATAATCGCGTTCCACGCAGAATCCTCTTTTCTTACTACTTCAACATTACTAAATCCAGCTGACTGCAGCATGTTACTTGTTTCTTCTATTGGGACAAGGTGCACATGTGTTTTTTCAATTATTTTTGCTCTTGCAACATCATGAACGCCATCTTTAACCATTTCACTTATCAACAAAAATTTCCCATTTGGCTTAAGAACCCGTTTTATCTCCTTAAACGCCTCTGGTAAGCTGAACCAGAAATAGTACGTTTCGCAAGCTGTAACTAAATCAAAAAAGTCATCTGGCAAACCTGTATTGTCCACAGAGGCTTCATGGATTTCAACTTGGTTTTGTTTGACAAATTCCTTGTTTACTTTTTTGGCGTATGCCACCATGTCAGGGGAGCAGTCGATGCCGTAAACTTTTCCTTGGGGCACTTGCTGGGCTAATCGGTTGATGGTTTTGCCGCCTCCACAGCCCACATCCAAAATGGTGTAATCAGGCTGTATCGTCACGTAACTCAGCCCCCATGTTGTTAGAGCTTTGTGCCCTTTGTTCATTAACGCAGCAACGATTTTTCCTTGACGCCCCTTTGGGCACTGAAACTGGTCCCACAAACCCATACATTGTCACCTAACGAAACAGGAAGTTAAGGAATAACAAACTAATTAGGCTATATTTTTAGGTTAGCAAAACCTGCTCAGTCAAGTTTTTTCTTGGATTTGAGTTAGCTATAAAAAGACGCCGTTTTACTGTTACTTGATTAGTATGCGCAAAAAAATCATCCTATCTATTTGTGTTTTTGCATTGTTGGTTCCACTTTTTTACTGCGGAACAGGCGTTAAGGCTGATGGCGCATGGACATACCAAACCTTAATCCCCAACGCAAAAGCTGACAGCATGGCCGTTGCGTATGATTCCTCAGGCAACCCACACATCGCTTATCATACCTCAGAAAATTACATCATGTACGCAAGCCCCACCGATTCAGGTTGGGCAACAGAAATTGTTGATGCAGGAAACAACACCCTAACGTATGTTTCTCTTGCAATAGGCTCAGACGATAAACCATATCTCGCTTATTTTGGTGGCTCAAATAATGATTTAAAATGTGCCCACCTTAATGGGGAAACATGGATAGTTGAAACCGTAGATAGCGACATGCCCAATTATCCATATCTTTCACTTGCTTTAGACTCCGGCAATAACCCCAACATCGCGTACATATCGGGAAACAGTAAATCACTGACATATGCAAGCTGGACAGGTTCAACATGGTCAAAAAGTGAACTGCCTGTTGTAGGAAATGGTCCCAGCAGTTGTTCTCTTATAATTGACTTGCATGACAAGCCGCATATCGCTTTTGTCACAAGCTTTACTATACAATATCAAGACAGCATAGGTTTCAATGTTGTTCGCAAACTGGAATATGCAACCTTGACAGGCTCCGAATGGACGGTTACTTATACTGGTGCGCATTCACTAAGCCGTTATGACCGCTTAACAATGCCCTCCATCACGCTTGATTCAAAGGGTAACCCGCACATTTTTGTGGGCGGTTCTGATGTACCCTCATGGTATGCGCGCTGGACGGGCTCTGAATGGGTCGCTCAAGAGCCTCAGCAGGATGATCGCACCTACGCTGGAGGTTGCAGTCTTGCGTTAGACTCCAATAATAATCCATATGTCAGTTTCACAGTTTCAGTTTATCTTTCTTCATACAGTTCTATACGCTATTATGGTTGGGGTGGGTCAGGTTGGACTGCACAAACCGTGGATTTTCAATATAACTTAGGTTTATCAGGAACAACCCTGCATTTGGATTCGTCAGGCAACCCAATAATCTATTACAGCAGAAATGGTGATTTAGGTTTTGCATATATCTCATCCACAGTTACGGTTACCTTTAACCAGAAAGGTGCCTCATCAGACGCTAACATATTAACAGTTGACTCTGTAACCTACAAGGCATCAGATTTGCCAGTAACCTTAACGTGGAACACAGGTAGCAAACACAGCTTCTCCTACAACACAGTTAACACAAACTCAGACCAGCGAATCGCATGGACAAGCACAGCGGGGATATCTAAAACCCAAACAGGCACACTAACAGCCATCCAGTCAGGCAACATAACCGCAACCTTCCAAACCCAATACAAAGTCACCCTGCAAACAAATCCGTCTGGTAGCGGCTCGCTCTCGCCCTCTGAAAGCCAAATCTGGGCTCAACTTGGCGAGGAAATTTATCTTTCCGCCACTGGCAAATCAGGCTACACGTTTGCCAACTGGACATGTAGTACAAGCCAAATCGGTCTCGCCACAACCTCTTCGTCCTCCACAAGGGCAACTATTACTGGTCCCGGAACTATCACTGCGAATTTTGAAGGTAATGGTTCATTAATTGACGTTGCAAGTTTTGTACAAAACAATACAGGCTTAATAATCGGCGTTGTTGTCGTTGCTGTTTTGGCTGTGGGGCTGATTTTTTGGAAGATAAAAAAGAAACCTTAATCTCACAAAATCCATCATGAAGTAGTAAGGCGTGGTCTTTGCGGCTTAAACTCAACGTTACAGGTATCGTGCAGGGTGTAGGTTTTCGCCCGTTTGTTTATCGCTTAGCCGTATCGTATGGCTTGGCGGGGTACGTGCAGAACCGCGGGGATGCTGGCGTAGAAATCCTGCTCGAAGGTAACCCGCAAGATATTGAGAATTTTACTCGTGACTTAACCCAGAAAAAGCCTCCGCTTGCCCAAATCCACCACATCAACCAAACCCCGCTCACAGGAGAAAACCAGCACTCAAAATTCACAATTATCCATAGCAGCCAAACTGCTGAGCTTTTAGGCTCCGTAATCCCACCAGACATCGCCATCTGCAACCCCTGCCTAAAAGAACTCCGCGACCCCAAAAACCCCCGCTACGACTACTTCTTCATCACCTGCACCGACTGCGGACCACGATTCACCATAATTGAGCATCTGCCTTACGACCGAGAAAACACCACAATGCGCGAGTTTCCCATGTGCGGCTTCTGCAAGAGCGAGTTCGATGACCCAGCAAATCGGCGTTTTCATGCACAAACTGTGGCGTGCCCAACTTGTGGACCCAAAGTGTATCTCACCAAAAATAATGGTGAACTAATCCAAACCATTGACCCCATTCGTGAGGCAGGCAGTTTGCTTTCGGAAGACAAAATTTTAGCAGTAAAAGGGTACGGAGGCTTTCACATTGCATCATCCACGGTACTTGAGGAGCCGCTTTTGCGTCTTCGAGCAGCGAAGCATCGGCGCGAGAAACCGTTTGCAGTTATGGCAAGGAGCTTGGAGGCGGCACTGCGGTTTGCCGAAGCTGGCTCGAAGGAGCAGAACCTGTTGCAGTCGCCTGAGCGCCCAATTGTTTTACTCAACAAATCCACTGGATACAACTTGTCAGGGCTGGTGGCTCCACACCTGCACAACATCGGCGTCATGCTGCCCTACACTGGCTTGCATTACATGCTCTTTGACCACGTAGCGGATGAGGCATTTGTGATGACCAGCGCAAACCCGCCCAACCAACCTATCGTAAAAGATAATGAGGAAGCCCTCAAAATCCTCGGTGGCACAGTGGATTATTTTTTGTTTCACAATCGTCAAATCGCGCACCGATGCGACGACTCCGTCATGTGCGCACATGGCACACGTCAGGTTTTTCTGCGTCGAAGCCGCGGATACGCACCCGCACCCATACGACTAAAGCGGAAGGCGCTTCGTTGTGTTGAGGGTTTAGGTGGGGAACTAAACAATACCAGTTGCATCCTGTATGAGGATAAAGCTTTCATCAGCCAGCACATTGGAGATGTGGAGAATGTGGAAACCCGCCAGTTCCTAAAAGAAGCCACGCAGCATCTGACCCAGCTAACCAACACCACACCCACAGCAGTTGCCTGCGATTTGCACCCCAAATTCATCACAACCCAAACCGCCAAAGAAATCGCAGAAACCCAAAGCATCCCGCTAATTCAGGTTCAGCATCACCACGCACACGCCGCTGCCCTACTGGCAGAACACGATTTAGATGAGGTTGTGAGTGTGGTTTGTGACGGTTACGGGTATGGCTCGGATGGGGGGGCTTGGGGCGGCGAAGTCCTGTTTTGCACTTTAGGTTCGCGTGAGTTTGAGCGTGTGGGGAATTTGGAGGCTCAGCCTTTGTTGGGCGGGGACTTGGCAAGCCGTTATCCTGTGCGTGTCGCGGCGGGTGTGCTTTCAAAAATTCCAGAAGTTAACCTTGACTCTTGGCTTAGCCAAAACAGCCAGCACCTACCACACGGCAAAACAGAAGCCCAACTCATCTTAAACCAACTCAAAAATGGCGCAGAAACTGTGCAGACTACCAGTTGCGGACGAATTCTGGATGCTGTTGCGGCTTTGCTCGGCGTTTGTTATGCTCGGAGTTATGAGGGGGAGCCTGCGATGAAGCTGGAATCAGTTGCGTTGGGGGGAAAAGACGTTTTGAAGTTGAAATCTGTCTTTAGGGATGGGGTTTTGGAAACAACGCCTTTGATGCGCACGATTTTTGAAGGGATGGGCAGGTTTTCTGTAGCTGACTTGGCATATTCCACCCATGCTTACATTGCGCAGGGGTTGGGAATGCTTGCAGTAGAGCAAGCTCAAGAGAAAGGTGTTAAGGTTGTGGGTTTCTCGGGTGGTGCCGCCTGCAATCAGCTGCTCGCGGAAATGATGAGGGCAACTGTGGAGTCTGCGGGGTTGGCTTTTGTGGTGCATGAGGCGGTTCCTGCGGGGGATGGCGGGGTCGCGTTTGGGCAGGCAGTTGTTGCTGGATTTTCTATCTTTTAGACCGTCTTGTTTTTATCGGCGTTTATGCCGTTGTTTATGGTGATTGCTTATGTGTTTAGCTATTCCCGCTCACATAATGAGCGTTGATGGAAGCAAAGCAAAAGTGGATTTTGGACAGGGCGTTTTGCGAGAAGTCAACCTATCCCTTGTTGATGCGAAAGTTGGTGATTACGTGCTTGTTCATGCTGGCTATGCGATTCAGGTGCTTGAGGAGCAGGAAGCTCTTGAGACCCTAAAGCTTTGGAGAGACCTTTTAGAATCTACTGGAGAAGCACCACAACAATAATTGGGGATGCGGCATGGCTGAGAACCTACGCTTCCGGGACCCGCAGCTTGCACAAACCATAGCCCAAAAAATCAAAGCACTCGCACCGAAAACAAAAACTCCTAAACTTAAAATTTGCCACGTCTGCGGAACCCACGAATGGACCATAACCCACTTCGGACTACGCAGCCTACTCCCCGCAAACATTGAAGTTATTGCTGGACCAGGATGCCCGGTCTGCATAGTGCCTGCCGCAGAAATTGACGAAGCCGTCCAACTTGCACAGCAAGGCAAAGTCATCACCTGCTTCGGGGACGTGTTACGCGTGCCAGGAAGCCAAATGTCACTTTTGGAAGCTAAAGCGCAGGGCGCGGACGTGCGTATCGTGTATGCGGTTTCTGACGCTATTGAAATGGCGCGGCGTGAACCTGACAAAGAGTTTGTTTTTTCTGCGGTCGGTTTTGAAACCACAGCTCCTGCCACAGCAGTTGAAGCTCTTGGCGGTTTGCCTCACAATTTCAGTTTTCTGGTGTCACATCGCCTTATTCCGCCTGCGATGGAGCTGCTTTTGGGTGTGGAGGGTTTAGAAATCGGCGGATTTATTGCCCCTGGGCATGTTAGCGCAATCATTGGGCTTGCTCCGTATGAGCGGTTCCCTAAGGAGTATGGTATGCCTACGGTGGTTGCAGGGTTTGAGCCGCTGGATGTTTTGATGGCGGTTTACATGATAACCAAACAGCATGTAGAGGGCAAGCCTAAACTGGAAAATGAGTACCCGCGTGTGGTAAAGCCCGAAGGCAATCCCAAGGCTTTAGCGTTGATGGAAAAGGCGTTTAAGGTGACTGCAGGAAACTGGCGCGGCATCGGCAGACTGGAAAATTCCGCCTATCAACTGCGCGAGTTTCTAAAGGAGTTTGATGCTCGAGAAAAATTTAACATTCACATAGAACAGGGCAAAGACAGCCAAACAGGATGCCAATGCCACCGCGTAATCATCGGAAAAATACAGCCCAACCAATGCCCCCTATTTCTCAAATCATGCACTCCAGCAAACCCCGTTGGAGCCTGCATGGTTAGCAGCGAGGGAACCTGCCGTGTCTGGGCAAAAAATGCTGCTACCCAGAGTTAGCAGATTCTTGGGATGGGGTCGCCGACTGGTCGCGCTATGATTCTTTTGCCGCCCACCTGCGTTTGCATTGCTACGCCACGGAATTCCTTGGTTGCTTCTCCTATTATTTGGGCGTCTTTGCCTTCTGGAGTGCTTTTTAGGAACTCAAGGGCTTCTTGGGCTTTTTCGGGGACGACGCCAATTATCATTTTTCCCTCATTGCCCACTTCCATGGGGTCAAGCCCCAGCATTTCGCAGGCTGTTTGCACGTCCTCTCGGATGGGGATTTTGTCTTCCTGAACAAGTATGCCAATTTTGGATTTTTCTGCCCACTCATTGAGTGCGTCAGCTAAGCCGCCCCGTGTTGCATCTTTTATGCTGACAACCCCGCCGACTTCACCAAGCAAACGTTGAACCATTTTGTTGAGTGGTTTTACATCAGATTTTATTTCGCTGCCAAAGGATAAGCCTTGCTGAGCAGAAAGCACGGCTAAGCCGTGGTCGCCGATGGTGCCTAAAATTATGATTTTGTCGCCTTCTGCAAGGTTGCTGTCTATTGTCCAGCGTGAGGTTAGGTTGCGATATTTTTTGACGGTTTGCATGTTGCTCTCAAGAGCGGGGGTTCGTCTGCCGATTCCTGAAAGGTTCATAACCAGCCCGCCTAAACTGCCCTTTTCAACAACCTTGGTATCGCCAGTTACTATGCTTACGCCCGCCTCAATACAGGTTTGCCGCATGCTCTCCAAAATCTTCTCCAAATCCACAAGAGATAAGCCTTCTTCCAGCACAAATCCACACGCGAGTGCGTAAGGCTGCGCGCCCATACAGGAAATATCATTAACTGTGCCTGAAATTGCCAAACGCCCGATATCACCGCCGGGGAAAAATATGGGTTTAACCGCGTGGGAGTCACTTTTCAAAACAATATCTCCGACGACTGCGGCGTCATCCATGGCTTCAAGAGGCACTTCTGCATCATTGTCTAAGCCGCCAAACGCCTTCACAACATAGTTTTTAACCAAATCATGCATGACTGTGCCGCCTGCGCCATGCAACATGGTTATTTTATCAGATTTGCTCATGTTTTGCGCCTTCTTGATAAGAACCTGCTTGGAATAAAATAAACACATCGCAAAATATCTGCACATCTGCTACCCAAAAACTTGGGTGCAAGAGTTTCCTGTGATTTCATGGTTGCTGCATTAGTGGTGTTTGGCGCCCGCGCATTTTTTCTGTTTAAAGCTGATGTTTTTTCTATTTAGTTCCCTATTGGCGTCTATTTGGAGCCTATTAGAAATACAATGCAGAAACCATAGAGGGAGGCGGTCCCTACTGCCCTGTTTGGGGCTTAAATTGACTGTTTTACGTGCGCGCGGGCTTTCATTAGGCGTGTCTGATTAATTTTAAATTTGAATGTTTGTATCCGTCTATAATTCTTTGCTCAATTATTAGATAATACAAAATTGTGCTTTTGTGTGGGTTTTTTGCTTTTGTTTTGAGTTTTATATGGGACTTTTTCTTCTTTTGTTTGTCTCATTCTAGTCAACACCTTTATTTGCCTGTTTGTCGCTATGGATAGTTCCCCATAAAGTGTAACTCTACCCAAAGAAATTTGGGGCGGGTTGGGAAATTGCATAGGACGCCAACCGCAAAGCCGACAGGAACCATGCCAACAAACATAAGCAACTTTCAACGATACACTTATATTAGCGAAACTCGCTTCTAATGCAATTCAGCAATTATGGGTTACCATAACAATTGCAACTCCACACCTGAAAAACGATGTGGGGCTACAGGGTGAAGATGAACTTCCTAATGTCACGGGAAGATCACGATGACACCATGCATAGGCAAACAACAAGACGCGCAACACAACAAAATTAGTATGTGTTTCATCAAACGCCAAACAGACACTACCATTGGCCCGAACAACGCCACGCCGTCTGGAGGATGGCTCGGCTTGAGAGCTGAAGAAGGGCGCGGCAAGCCGCGATACCGCCTCGTGTAGGCGCAAGCAGCCTTAGAAGCGAGGATACCCGAATGAGACTTCTCACCAGCAATGGTGCTCCTTTATGGAGCGGGAACCCCCCGAACGGAAGCATCTTAGTAGGGGGAGGAAAAGAAACCAACACGGGATTCCCCTAGTAGCAGCGAGCGAAACGGGAACAGTCCAAACCGAATCCCATGCCGAAAGACATGGGAGATGTAGGGTAAAGGGTCTAGCTTTCTCTTCGTTGGTTAAGTTGAAATGGCTTGAAAAGACCTGCCATAGAGGGTGATAGCCCCGTAAACGTAAGCCATCATGAGTTATAGCTGGAGTCCCAGACTACCGTACCTTGGCTTAGGTGCGGAAAGTTGGAAGCCACCAACTTCCAAGACTAAATACATCTCAAGACCGATAGTGCACTAGTACGGTGACGGAAAACTGAAAAGTACCCCGAAATGGGGGTGAAAAGTGCCTGAAACCAGACGGTTACAGACGTGTGTGGTCCGGAAGAGTAACCCACTCAAAGGAAACCAATGTGAATTGGCAGTACGAGGGTGGCCAATCAGGATTACACGTTCCGTCTAGAAACACGGGCCGGGGAGTTTGTAGTTATGGCAAGCCTAAGGACTATAAGTCCGTAAGCAAAGGGAAACCAACACGCGCGCAACTCGCAAGAGCCAGGCGCAGGGTCTGAAAGGGCCCGGAGTCATAACTACACATACTAGAAACCAGACGATCTAGCCCTGGGCAGGGCGAAGCTAGGCGAAAGCCTAGTGGAGGCTCGAAAGGGTTCTGACGTGCAATTCGTTCCCCAGACCTGGGGCTAGGGGCTAAAGACCAATCTAGTCTGGTGATAGCTAGTTCCTTCCGAAGTGGGCCTGAGCCCAGTCCCGAGCGAGGTGGCTGGTGGGGTAGAGCACCGATTGGAAAACAAGGATTCGAAAGAATCCACTTTCCTTTCAAACTACGAATCCACCCGCGCCAAAGACCTCGGGAGACGGGTTAGTGGGGGTAAGCTCCACGACCGAGAGGGGGACAACCCAGACTGAGGTTAAGGTCCCCAAATGCTGGCTAAATGTCAAACCAAAGGGCGTCGTCAGCCTCAGACAGCGGGGAGGTAGGCTTAGAAGCAGCCTTCCTTCAAAGAAAGCGTAACAGCTCACCCGCCGAGGCTGACGGCCCCGAAAATTGACGGGGCTAAGCCAGCTACCGATACCTCAGAACGCAGCTTATGCTGCGCTGGTAGGAAGGCGTCCTAGTTGGGCAGAAGCTGGGCTGTGAGGTCCAGTGGACCGATTAGGATTGCAGATCCCGGTGGTAGTAACAGCAAAGAGAAGTGAGAATCTTCTCCGCCGAAGGGGCAAGGGTTCCCCGGCAACGATCGTCAGCCGGGGGTAAGTCGATCCTAAGGCATAACTTAACCGATTATGCCGAAAAAGGGAATCCGGCTAAAATTCCGGAACCATAGAGGTACGTGCGGCGACGCAAGCTCAGTGTTGACGTTTCGGGGTAGGCTAAGCAAAGTTCTCGCTTTGTTTAACTGTATAAGCCTGGGGAGTGCCGTAATGGCGAGAACCAGGTGAAATCGGGAATAGCCTTCCGTTTTAGGAGGGTTTAGCTGATCTCTGGAGCCACTGAAAAACACACTGAGAAGGATCCTTTATGATCGTACCAAGAACCGACACAGGTGTCCCTAGGCAAGTAACCTAAGGCGTGTCGGGTATACACTAATGCGAGGGAACTCGGCAAATTAGCCCCGTACCTTTGGTATAAGGGGTGCCTGTTCTTTCAGCCTCGTGCTGGGGGAGCAGGTCGCAGTGACAAAGGGGTCTCGACTGTTTAATAAAAACACAGGAAGCCGCAAGAGCGAAAGCTTGTGAACGGCTTCTGAATCCTGGCCAGTACAGGTACCTGAAACCTGGGTCCAACTGGGCTAAGGGCCTGCAAACGCC
>JAOZIA010000020.1 GCA_026014585.1 Candidatus Bathyarchaeota archaeon
ATCCTTTAAGAACTCCAGAAGTAGTCGAGTTTTTCCGACTCTGCGAAGCCCATACAATGCTACCGCAAACAATTTTTTCTCCGACAGCTTATGCAGTATGTTCAGTTCTGTGAGTTCTGCTTCACGGTTAATGAACCTCAAACTATTCACCCACTGAATAATTCAGTAAATGAATATAAAAACATTAAGTTAGCCGGCAATAACTTCTGTTCGCAACCAATACGGTTTTAACACACAACAACCAGTGGGGTTATGAGTATGCGACCGTCTTTTCCCATTTGTGCGTAGAAGGTTTGGGTGTTGCCCCAGACGTTTACTGCTTTTGCGGTTACTTTGAGGACTTGGTTAGGTTCCAGTTTGAACTGCCAGCGTATGAGCTTTGGGATTTGGACGCGGTTGCCTCTTTGCAGGGGCGTTTGGAAAGTGACTTTTGGGTAATTGGCAAACCCGAACAGCCATCCTTTTGCTGACGCCAGGCGACTTTTATTGATGTCTAACGACGTTTACTGACGCAGCCTACAACCAATTTGAGCTTTATCTCAAAAAAGCAACCCAAAAACAAACCAACCAAAAACACGCAAAACCGCTTGTTCTACTCCTATGAAAGAAGACCAGACGAAGGTCAGGTTTCCAAACAGACCCCGACTACCTAACCACTTCACCTCTTTCTCACTTAATCCCTTTAACTCTCTGTATTTCAGACAGCATTCTCCTATCAGCGACCCAAGTCGCACTACGGCTTCAGCCAACAGTCAGGGAAACTCCATTTTCCTATCAGACAAAGACGCAGCGGAAAACCCAAACAAAGAGTTATAGTCTCTCACCGAAAAACGATGATTACCCTTTAGACTATAGCAAAAAACAGCAGAATATCCAAGTTTGCATAAACCATTTTTCCATCAGAATTTTTATATCAACCGTTGCCCCTCTAAGATTAAGGCGAAATTAATGCGCGAGTTTGATGTAGTGCTTCTAGAGGACGAAACTGGCGGCTACGTGGCTATTGTTCCTGCTCTGCCCGGATGCCACACTCAAGGTGACACATTGACAGAAGTTATGGAAAACGTGAAAGAAGCCATAGACCTTTACGTGGAAACCTTAACCGACCGCGAAAAGAAAGATCTTCTAAAACAAAAAGTCGTGGGCTTCCAAAAAGTGAAAGCACTTGCCTAAAATATCGCCGCTAGACCCAAATAAACTAATTAAAATCTTGGAGAAAGAAGGTTTCAAAGTTATTCGCCAGAAAGGCTCCCACGTTATTTTAATAAACGACCAGAAAACGAGAGTAGTCATTCCCATGCATCCTGGGAAAGACGTCAAACCAGGGCTATCAAGAGCTATGCTTAAGGAAGCTGGAATAAGCAGAGAAAGATTCCTCAAACTTTTAAAGGAAAAATAAAACCCCAAACCCCTGAAGAAACCATCCTTATAGACGAAAAAAGAATCTCGTCTACGACTACTTACCGTGTAAACCATAATGGCAAAACGAAAAAAAGTAGCTGCGCAAAAACCCGCCATAAACCCTCTTCCCGAATTCCCATTTTGCCCAACTGATAAAATTAATGATGCGCTTTCACGTTGGCATTGGGAAAAACGAAAATTGCTTTCTCGCAACTCCATACCTTCTTTTCTGTGTTTTCTGCAGCAGATAAAAGACCTGATAGTGGTAAAGTATTAAAGTATCATTTTCCACTTTGTTTATGGCGATAACCAAATGACTACTGCTATCAAAATCGAAGAGCGGAAAAAAACCAAAGTAGATCTGTTTTTAGCTTCTCTTATGCTTCAAGAAAACATAAAAATAACAACGCAAGAAGCCATAGGTTTAATGATTGATTACGCTCTCGAAAACGAGGAAGAACTCGTCAAGAAACTCAAGCATTTGCCAGTTCTTGAAGACGACCCCGCCTGGAAAGCACTCAACAACCCCAAACACTGGGGCGTAAAAGACTCTTCAACAAGGATAGACGAATTCGTTTATGGCTGCTGACTACCATGGCCGTTTTTGTCGACACCGGAATCTTTGTAGCCCTGCACAACGCAGACGATGAGTTCCATTCAAGAAGCAAAGAGCTCATGAAGCAGGCTTTAAAAAGCGATTTCAGTAGGATATTCACTTCGGACTACGTGATCGATGAAGCAATCACCACAGCTTTGGTGAGAACAAAAAAACACGATTTAGCCATAGACTTAGGCATGTTTATTATCTCATCGCCTAGAATCACAAAAATATGGATTGCCCAAGAATCCTTTGAAAAAGCATGGAAAAAATTCAGCGCTCTTAAAGATAAGCCCTTGAGCTTCACGGACTGCACTTCTATAGCGCTTATGGAGATGAGGGGAATTAAGCAGATTATGAGTTTTGACAGCGGCTTTGACGGATTGGTTTCCAGAATCTGCTAAACAGGGCAGCATCTGTTCATCGCAAACATTTTTACTTTGATCGCCCTTATTGGAGTAATTATGAAGTCAGTTGGCGAAATAAAAGCTGTGTTGGTGTTGCTTAAGCCTGTTTTGAAAGAGAAGTTCCAAGTGGAGACTGTAGGGATATTTGGGTCCTACTCTCGAGGGGAACAAAAAGCCAACAGTGATGTAGATATTCTCGTTATTTTTGCTGAACCAAATGACATTGACTTGTTAGACCTGATTGAACTCAAACAATTTCTTAGTCGAAAACTTAAAACCAAAGTAGACGTAGTCCAAAAACGCGCTCTAAAGCAGCGAATTAAAGATAAGATATTGCAAGAGACGATTTACGTATGACCCGAGATCTGAAGCTCTACTTGGAGGATATACTTAACGCCGTGGAAGAAATTGAACAGTTCATGGAAGGGCTTTCTTTTGCAGATTTCTCCAAAAACACGATGGTTATACGTGCTGTGGCGATGGACTTTATAATCATTGGTGAAGCAGCCAGACAAGTGCCTGCTGCGCTGCGCAAAACTCAGCCTGAAGTTCCATGGTCCAAAATCGTTGGAATGAGGAACATTCTAACTCATGATTATCCCGAAACTGATACAGAGATTTTGTGGAAAACTGCCAAGAAACGCTTGCCAATTCTGAAGCCGGCAATTCAAGAAATGATAAACGAAGCTTAACGGCAAATCCCAATAGATTCTGCCTTTTAACTGAATCGGGGCTCAAGGCTTCAAAGTCACTAAACAGGTTCAAGCGTTACTTCCAGAACGTATCCGACGAGGCTTGTTTCCCTGTTTTTCATCAGTTCTAGCTGGAGTTGGGGTTATGAGTATGCGTTCATCTTTTCCCATTTGTGCATAGAAAGTCTGGATGTTGCCTAGACATTTATTGCTCTTGCGGTGACTTTGAGGACTTGGCTGGGCTCCAGTTTGAACTGCCATCGCATCAATTTTGGGATTTGGACGCAGTTGCCTCGCTGAAGGGGCGTTTTGAAGGTGACTTTTGGGTAGGTGGCAAGTTGTTCTTCACGTTTCCTTCTCAGACGTTTCCAGACGCCTGCAACCGCTTAGCGACGTTTAAAGACGCAATCTGCCACTAACTTAAGCTTCGTTTCAAAAAACGGCTTAAAATGAGCTGTTCAGAAACACGCAAAAAAACGTGTTCTTCTTCTGCTGTCAGTCAAAAGATAAGCGGAAAAAAGAAAAATTCGTGGGCGAAATCTCTTAACCGTCTAAAGCTAGGTTTAAACACCTTAGAGCCGGATGGTTTCTTAATGTGCCCAGTCTAGACTTCGTGGTTATTTGACTCGTATTGGTCTTCTTTTGTTTATCGCTCTAGTTTCCACCTTGGCATCTCTACTAATCAGTATGATGCTGGCTCTGAGAGGTCACTGGTGTAAGCTTGTCTGAGCATCTTTTGGTTCATTGAACTAAGGCTTTGTCACATAAAGATAATGTGCGGACATGAAAAAAGCCTTTAACAAAGAATCACTATTAACTTACTGCGCGGGCATAATAATGGAAAATGAAGTTGTTGTAACAAAGAGGGGTCAGACTACTATTCCTGCTCGACTGCGCAAAAAATTCAAAATAGCAGAGGGTACCAAGCTAGAAGTAGTCGAAACAAGCGAAGGCATACTTTTCAAGCTTAAGGAGTCGACAAACGATTTCACTGGTGCTTATCCACAATTTGCCACTCCGCAAGAAATGAAAAAATTACTAACTACACTCAGAAAAAAAGATGTAAACGCAGCATATTTCATTGCATTAGACCACGTTACGGCTGGCGATAAAATTCTTTCATTTGCAGAACCCATAGTTGCTAATGTTTCCTTCAGAGGCAACGTGTACTCTTGTCAAAACGAAGAATTAGGCATCGTTGCCGTCTCGCCTAAACTTGAAGAATGCATAAAAGACTTTGAAGATGAAATCATATTCATCTGGAACGAGTACGGCAAGGAAGATGATGCACAGTTAACAAGCGACGCTAAAGAACTCAAAAGAAGAATTCTTCGCTTCATAAAACAATAGGTGCGCCGCTTGGCCATCCTTAAAGCAAGAAAGGTTCTTAGTGGTTTAGAGAAGAAGGGCTTTGTTCAAGCTGAAGGAGACCATACTTTCCTAATTTTCCATGTTAACGGCAAGAAAACTTCCATACGCACAAAAGTCAGCCATGGGCACAACGAAATCGACGATTACTTGATTAACAAAATGTCCATGCAAGTAAAACTGGAGTGGAACAAATTTTTGGATTTGATTAACTGCCCTCTTTCACTCGAACGCTACCTTGAAGACCTAAAATCCCGCGGATATTGCTTCACAGAATAACCAAACGCTCTTTTCATACGGGAACATGCAAGACTAGCTCGTAAAGGTTTTCCTATACAAGGATTCGTTTCAAGCATCCTTATCGTCAAATCTATTCTTCTTTTTGTCTGATTGTCAAAAACCCTAAAGCTCTTTTCAAAAGTTTTCGTAACTCGAAGCCTATATTTCGTCAGATTCTTCCAGTTCCTTGAGGAACTTGTCATAGTCTCTAACTCTTCCAGCTTCGACGTCTTTTTCAGCCTTCTTCAGGCATGACATCGCTTCCTTATCCTCTAGTACGCTGAAAGTTTCCACTACTTCCTCAAGCAAACTGCTTACTTTCACCAGTAAAGCTCTATCTTCGTTAGTCAATAGAACCCCTTCAGGCATGAAACCACCATCCTCATATTCTGAGGCTCTATATTTTAACATATTCGTCAGCAACTGGCAAATAGCATTTTCCAGAATAAACCACATCTATTCCATGAGAGAAAGCAACACATTTGGGGCTATGTTAACCAAAAGTTCCAACTTCTAGAACATTAACTCATTTTCATTGTGCAAAGCATCCGACTGTGTAGAGAAGACTTTAAGTCAAATCTCTTCATGTAGGTTCTAGGGTTACTTCTAGGACGTAGTGTATCAGACTTGTTTCTGTGTTTTTCATAAGTTCTAGTTGGAGTTGGGTATGTGTATGTGTCCGTCTTTTCCCATTTGTGCATAGAATGTTTGGAGGTTTCCCCAGACGTTTACTGCTCTGTGATGTAGCCTGTTTTCTCACTATTTTCTGCAACAAAGATTATTTCTATATTTTACCTGTTCTTACTCTGAAGGCTCTTTCTAAACCTCTGATTTTTTCTACATCCATCTCTCTAAGGCTCAG
>JAOZIA010000021.1 GCA_026014585.1 Candidatus Bathyarchaeota archaeon
GATGTTATGGTTTTGATTCGTGGGGGGGAGGTTTTTGCGGCTGGTTTGCCTGAGGAGGTTTTGACGGAGGAGAATCTTGAGCGGGTTTATGGGGTGAAGTGTAGTGTGACCCGCTCGTTTCTAGGCGTCCCCCAAGTAACCCCGTTATCAGACGGGCATGGGGGTCTAAAGAAGCCACCGAATGTTACCCTGCCACATAAGTGATGAGCCACGTTGATTACGCCCTCAAAATAACCTTACCAAAATCCCGCGAGGCGGACTCTATTATTCAAGGTCCACCAGTGAATAAACTGTTTCAGAGTTTGCTCAGACCTCGTGTAAGCATGACTCACATGAGTTTAATCGTCTGACCGATTCCCTAAAGCTGTAAGCAGGTAAAAGTGAAAACTAGAGATGCTTGAACGTGAAAGAAGTCAGTGAAAAATTGAGTGAAAAGAAACTTGCTGTTTCGTTAAAGGATGTGGAAGCCAAAGTAATTTACCCTGTCTATAGGGGTTTTAGGTTAAATACTCTGTTAATTGGTTTTGAGGGTGACAGTCGGGTGCTTTCCACGTTGGATGGCTACCGAAAGGTGTCTTTTGTAGGTAACACGTATACTCCTCTGAAGCTTTCTGAGCGTACAATGAAAAATTATCGAGAGTTTAAACGCAAATTGCCTTTGGCGCTAGGGCTTAACCCTAAATCAATTGCTTTCTTGAGCACAAGCGTCGACATGGATAACTTAGCTGTCTGTGAAAAGTCATATGAAGAATTCACTGTTTGCTGTTTTGCTACTGCAGGGGCAAAGGGTAATGCATTGCGAACGGGCGTGGATGAAGCGGTTTATGTGGAGCGGGACGGTAAATTTGTTGGTGCTCTCGGAGCCGCTGGAACAATCAACGTGATTCTTCTCACCAACGCTGCTTTAAGTGATGGTGCGATGGCACGTGCGATTATTACGGTTACGGAAGCTAAGACTGCTGCTCTGCAAGATTTGAATGTTAAAAGCGTGTACAGCTATAATCAAGCAACTGGTACAGGAACAGATAACATAATTGTGGCTTCGGGAAAAACTGGGACGCCTTTACTCATTACGAGTGGACACACAAAGATGGGTGAGTTAATTGGTTGTGCAACCAAGATTGCTGTTGCCGATGCGTTGAAGAAACATGACGGCTCATAAAACAGTCAGCTGAAAAATCAGGACACGACTGGTTTTTTGCTGTGTACCATTTAATTGCTTTCAAGGGCCGGGAGACCTTGAGTGGTTTTGCTGCTTAAGTGTTTGTCAATCACATTTTAATATTGGCTAACCTTACTTTTTGGTGTTTATCTAACTGTCTTTCCTTGTGTGGGAGAGTTGTTGACTGTTTTGGTTAAATGTGGTTGTTTATGAATCGTAAAGAGTTATGGTTGATTGCTAAGGCGGCTTTTCGAAAGTGGCAGGATAACAACGCTACCATCAGGGCTGCGGCTTTGGCGTTTTTTGTTGTTCTGCCGTTGCCTTCTGTTCTGCTTATCACGGTGCTTTTGTATTCTCAGTTTTACGGGTCAACGCAGGGCACTGAGCAATTGATTGCGCAGATTCAAGCCATCGCTGGACCAACAATTGCGAGTCTTTTCAGTCGGCTTCTTGAAGGCGTAACCAACACTTTTACGTCTTTGTTGAACTCTTTTTTGAGTGTGGTTTTTGCTCTTTTGGGTGCGGTGGGTGCGTTTGTTGTGCTTCAGGACACTTTTAACACGGTGTGGGACGTACATTTGCCCAAAGGCAGAAGCCTTAAAATCAGGATTCGGGAAAGGCTTGTCCCGTTTGTTCTAATTGCAGTTTCAACAGTGCTTGTTATCGGCTGGTTAGAGTACACCACTTTGCTTTTTGATTCCATCAGCAGTGCCCTTAGCCGCGTGACAGGAACGTTTGCTGCTTCCGCGTTTTTTTTCATAATTCAGCTGCTGTTTTCGTTTGCGTCTGCGGTTCTTCTGTTTGCCATAGTTTTCAAACAGATTCCCGACGTTAAAATCGAATGGGGCGA